>NZ_JBQKUH010000010.1:0-91220 GCF_054968485.1 Leisingera sp. G5_S3_59_S7 | reverse complement strand
CCCTTGGCTGTTTTCCTTCGCTCTGTTTCCCGCTGCGCAACAAAGAAGGCGGAATTGCCGCATTCGCCGGATTCTCTCCCGTTTGAGGCCACAAACCGGCCGGCATTGTCAGGCAAGCATTCTTAACCATTCAGGTTCAGGAGGATCCCATGCTGAGCAAACAGGTGATGCTGACAAGTGCAATGACACTGGCGTGCGCATTGGGCATCGGATTCTATATGCAGGCTTCAAGCCCCCGCTGGGCGGGTGAGCCGGAGGCCGCTGCCGATCCTCAGCTGCCGGCCGAACCCGGGCCGGCGGAGCTGAAAATCGAGAATATAATGCTGACCTCCCTCCCGGCGGACCCGGCACCTGCGGGGGCCGATCCGCAACCGGCCCCTGCCGCGCAATCGGACGCCTGCAGTGTGACAGCGTCGGCGATGGCCGCCCCCGCGGCTATGGTTAGTCTCACAGTTTCCGCGCCGTGCCATGGCGGCGAGCGCTTGACCGTGCATCACAGCGGTATGACCTTCACGGCGGCACTGGACCGGACCGGGCACTATGCGGCGCAGGTCCCGGCCCTCACTCGGACTGCGGTTTTCATCGCCGAAACTGCAAGCGGCGGCGGGGCGGTTGCCGTTGCCGAAGTGGCGGATGCGGAGACGACGGAACGGGTGGTTCTGCAATGGAGCGGCCACAGCGGCCTTGAAATTCACGCGCGGGAATTCGGCGCGGCGTATGGCAGCGCCGGACATGTCTGGAACGGCGCCGCGCCCGGCGCGGGTGCCGGGCAGGTGGTCCGCCTCGGCGATGCCGGCCTGCTGGCACCGCGGATTGCCGAAATCTACAGTTTGCCGGCCGGCCAGCCGGACCGCTCTGGCACCGTTTCCCTGACCGCCGAAGCCGAGGTGACGGGCCTCAACTGCGGCCGCGACGTGTCTGCCCAGGCGCTGCAGCTGAGCGGCGGACGGCTCAGCAGCCGGGATCTGGTGATTGCAATGCCGGAATGCGATGCCCAGGGCAGTTTTCTGGTGTTGAATAATCTGGTGGAAGACCTGAAAATCGCCTCCAACTGATTTGCGGTAACTTCAGGTATCCATATGACCTTCTTTCGTGCGGCCGTTTGCGCCGCACTTTTTCTGGCGGCTTTTGCGCGCGCTTTGGCAGCCGAAGACGTCACCCTTTCTTCGCCGGACGGCGCGGTTGAAATCACCGGCACGCTGCTGGGGTTCGACGGCGAATTTTACCGGGTGCAGACCCAGTTCGGCGAACTGACCGTCGATGGCTCCGGCGTGGACTGCGAGGGGCCGGGCTGCCCCAGCCTGTCCGGCTTTGTCGCGGAGATCACCCTGGCGGGGTCCTCTACCATGTCCGAGGTGCTTCTGCCCGCGCTGATCGAAGGCTTTGCGCTGCGCAACGGCTATCAGACCCGCCGCGAACCGCTGCCGCAGGGCAACTTCAGCCATGTGCTGCTGCGCGGCCAGCAGCCGGCAGCAAGGTTCACCTTCACCGCCAGCAATACCGATGCCGGTTTTGCCGCGCTGGTTGCGGACGAGGCCGATGTGGCGATGGCGCTGCGGGAAATCCGCCCGCTGGAACGCACCGCCGCCCGCGCGGCGGGCCTGGGCGATCTGACCGGGCCGGGCCGCAGCCGGGTTCTGGCGCTGGACGCCTTTGTACCGGTGGTGGCGCCCGGCAATCCGGTGCGGGAGATTTCCCTGCCGCAACTGGCGGGCGTCTTGTCTGGCCGGATCTCCAACTGGCAAGAGCTTGGCGGGCCTGACGCGCCGGTTTCCCTGCATATGCCGGTGTCCGGCTCCGGGCTGGCGCAAGCCGTGGAGGATAAGCTGATGGCGCCCTTTGGCGCCGGGTTCTCGCCGCAGATCCGCCGCCACGACCGCAGCAGCACATTGGTGCGCCAGGTTCTGGTGGACCCCTTCGCCATCGGCATTGCCAGCTATGCAGAGAAGGGGGCAGCGCGGATGCTGACGCTGACGGGGCCTTGCGGGTTTTCCCTGCAGGCCAGCCGCAGGGCGGTGAAGACTGAGGATTACCCGCTGACGGTGCCTATGTTTCTTTACCTGCCCGCCCGCCGCCTGCCCAAGGTGGCGCGGGATTTCCTGACCTATGTTCGCGGTCCCGCAGCGCAGGCGGTGATCCGCCGGGCGGGGTTCGTGGATCAGGCGCCGGAGCTGATCCCGATCAGCCGCCAGGGCAGCCGCTTTGCCAATGCAATTCTGGCCGCGGAAGGAAAGCCGGGGCTGGAGGAGCTGCAGCGGCTGGTCGCGGTGCTGGGCGGGATGCGGCGGCTGACGGCCTCCTTCCGGTTCGAACCCGGCTCAGCCCGGCCCGATGCACAGTCCCGCAGCAACGTTGAGCAGCTGGCCCGGGCGCTGGAAGCTGGAGAGTTTGATGCGAAAGAGCTTGTTTTTGCCGGTTTTTCCGATGGTGTCGGCCCTGCGGAGGGCAACCGGCAAATCGCGCTGAAACGCGCGGGCGCAGTGCGGGATGCGGTGGTCAAGGCAGCGGAGACCGCAGATATCAGCCGGGTTCAGATCCGCACCGAGGGGTTTGGCGAGGCGCTGCCGATGGCGTGTGATGACAGCGCCTGGGGCCGCCAGATCAACCGCCGGGTCGAGGTCTGGGTGCGTTAGGGACGGCAGCGCCGGAAGCGCTCCCGCGCGTTTGGCAAGGCATCACAGATGCCCTGCAAACCCTTGGGCCGGGCATCGCGCTGGCGCGCGCTGCGGCAGCGCTAGAGGAGCCCTTGGGCGCGGAAGCTGAGTTCGGTGGATTTGCCGATGATCAGGTGGTCGTGCAAAGTGATGCCAAGCGCGGTGAGGGCCGTCTGGATCTGGTCGGTCATGGTGATGTCACTGTCCGAGGGTGTGGGATCTCCGGAAGGGTGATTGTGCACTAAAATCAAGGCGCTGGCGTTCAGCTCAAGGGCGCGTTTGGCGACCTCCCGAGGGTAGACGGGGACGTGGTCCACGGTGCCGCGGGCCTGTTCCTCGTCGGCGACCAGAACGTTCTTGCGATCCAGAAACAGGATGCGGATCTGCTCCGTCTCGCGGTGGGCCATGGTGGTGTGGCAATAGTCCAGAAGCGCGTCCCAGCTGGAGATTACCTGCCGCTGGATGACCCTGGCGCGGGCCATGCGGTGGGCTGCGGCCTCCAGCACTTTGAAGTCGGTGATGACGGCCTCGCCGATGCCTTTGACGGAGGCCAGACGCTCCGGGGAGGCTGTCACGACGCGGTTGAAATCCCCAAACGTATCAAGCAGTTGCCGGGCCAGCGGTTTCACGTCCCGGCGCGGGATGGAGCGGAACAGGATCAGCTCCAGCAGCTCATAATCGGGCATCGCCGCGGCGCCCCCTTGCATGAAACGTGCACGCAGCCGGGTGCGGTGGTCCTTGATGTAGGAGGGCAGGCGGCCCGGGGCGGCAGGCGCCGCAGGCGCATCGCCGCTGCCGGGGAACAGCGGCAGGGAGACGTCCTCAAATGCGGGGTTCTTTGCCATGCTGCCATGGTGCCGCCATCATGGTTGAGGAAGTGTTAACTTGCGCCGCGACGCGGCGGCGGAAAGGGGGTGACAGGCGTGCACCCTCTGTACACCCCCTGTGCACCGCCGCAGTGCAGCGTGACTGAATTCTGACGTGCTGGGACGCAAAAAGAAAAAGCGCCCCGTCCGGGGCGCTTTCGTTGGCTGCTCAATCGGGCGTGGCCCGAAGTGCGGGGCTCAGCCTTTCATGCCGTCCCAGAAGCTTTTCACAGACGAGAAGAAGCTGCGGGATTCCGGGTTGGTGTTGTCCTCGGACATTTCCTCGAATTCGCGCAGCAGCTCCCGCTGGCGCGCGGTCAGGTTGACCGGTGTTTCCACCGCCAGTTCGATGAACATGTCGCCGGTGGCGCCGCCGCGCAGGGCTGGCATGCCCTTGCCGCGCAGGCGCATCTGGCGGCCCGACTGGCTGCCCTCGGGGATCTGCACCCGGCCGCGGCCGCCGTCGATGGTCGGCACCTCGATGGAGCCGCCAAGCGCTGCCTTGGCCATGCTGACCGGAACCCGGCAATAAAGGTTGTTGCCGTCGCGTTCGAACAGGCTGTGGGGGCCAACCTCGACGAAGATGTAGAGGTCGCCCGGAGGGCCGCCGCGCAGCCCGGCTTCGCCTTCGCCTGCCAGGCGGATGCGGGTGCCGGTCTCCACACCTGCCGGTATATTCACCGACAGCGAGCGGTCCTTTTCGACCCGGCCGTGGCCGTGGCAGGATTTGCACGGATTCTTGATGATCTGACCCAGGCCAGAACAGGTCGGGCAGGTGCGTTCGACCGTGAAGAAGCCTTGCTGCGCGCGGACCTTGCCCATGCCGGAGCAGGTGGGGCAGTTGGTCGGCTCGACTCCGCCTTCGGCGCCGGTGCCCTCGCAGGACGAGCAGGCCACCGACGTCGGCACCTTGATGGTCTTGTGCAGGCCGGAGAATGCTTCTTCGAGCGAGACCCGCAGGTTGTAGCGCAGGTCCGCGCCGCGGGTGGCACGCTGCCGCCCGCCGCCGCCGCGCTGGCCGCCCATGAAGTCGCCGAACAGATCGTCGAACACATCCGAGAAGGCGGAGGAGAAGTCGCCGCCGCCAAAGCCCTGGCCTTGGCCGCCGCGCTGGCCGCCGCCCATGCCGTTTTCAAAGGCAGCGTGGCCAAAGCGGTCATAGGCCGCCTTTTTCTCGGCGTCCTTCAGGACATCATAGGCCTCGTTGGCCTCTTTGAACTGCGCCTCTGCGTCCGGATTGTCCTTGTTCCGGTCGGGATGCAGTTCCTTGGCCTTCTTGCGGAAGCCCTTTTTGATTTCGTCTGCGGAGGCGCCTTTGGCCACCCCGAGAACGTCGTAATAGTCGCGTTTTGACATCGGTTACCCCATCTGCCTCAACGAAATTGGGCCGGTCCGGGGTTCGGACCGGCCCGCCTTGGCCTGAGTGGTCAGGCGTTAGCGCTTGTCGTCGTCCAGGTCTTCGAATTCCGCGTCAACGATGTCGTCATCGGCCGAGCTTGCTGCGGCGTCATCCGCTGCAGCGGGCTCTTCCTCAGCTTCTTCGGCTTGCGCCTTGTAGATCGCCTCGCCCAGCTTCATCGCGGCCTCGGTGACGTTCTGGATGCCGGACTTGATTTTCTCGGCGGTCGATTTCTCGTTCTCCAGATCGTCCTTCAGCGCGGCAACGGCCAGTTCGATCACTTCGACGGTCGACGGGTCGACCTTGTCGCCATGCTCTTCCACCGATTTCTCGGTCGAGTGGATCAGCGATTCGGCCTGGTTCTTGGCTTCGATCAGCTCGCGGCGTTCCTTATCCGCCTCGGCGTTCTCCTCGGCGTCCTTGACCATCTTTTCGATGTCGTCGTCCGACAGGCCGCCCGATGCCTGGATGGTGATCTGCTGTTCCTTGCCGGTCGCCTTGTCCTTGGCGCCGACCGACACGATGCCGTTGGCGTCGATGTCGAAGGTCACTTCGATCTGCGGCATGCCGCGCGGTGCCGGCGGGATTTCCTCGAGGTTGAACTGGCCGAGCATCTTGTTGTCGGCAGCCATTTCACGCTCACCCTGGAACACGCGGATGGTCACGGCGTTCTGGTTGTCTTCCGCAGTCGAGAACACCTGGGACTTCTTGGTCGGGATGGTGGTGTTGCGGTCGATCAGGCGGGTGAAGACACCGCCCAGGGTTTCGATGCCCAAGCTCAGCGGGGTCACGTCGAGCAGCACCACGTCCTTGACGTCGCCCTGCAGAACACCGGCCTGGATGGCGGCGCCCATGGCAACCACTTCATCCGGGTTCACGCCCTTGTGCGGCTCCTTGCCGAAGAACTTGGTCACCTCTTCGATGACTTTCGGCATCCGGGTCATGCCGCCGACCAGAACCACCTCGTCCACGTCGGAGGCGGAGAGGCCTGCGTCCTTAAGAGCCGCCTTGCACGGATCCATCGAGCGCTTGATCAGGTCGGAAACCAGGCTTTCCAGCTTGGCGCGGGTCAGCTTCATCACCATGTGCAGCGGCTGGCCCGAGGACGGGTCCATCGAGATGAACGGCTGGTTGATCTCGGTCTGCGAGGTGGAGGACAGTTCGATCTTGGCTTTTTCAGCGGCCTCTTTCAGGCGCTGCAGGGCCATCTTGTCCTTGGAAAGATCGACGCCGTTTTCCTTTTTGAACTGCTCCGCCAGGTAGTTGACGATGCGCATGTCGAAGTCTTCGCCGCCCAGGAAGGTGTCGCCGTTGGTCGACTTCACTTCGAACAGGCCGTCGTCGATTTCCAGGATGGTCACGTCGAAGGTGCCGCCGCCGAGGTCATAGACCGCGATGGTGTGGGTGTTTTCCTTGTCCAGGCCATAGGCCAGCGCAGCCGCGGTCGGCTCGTTGATGATGCGCAGCACTTCGAGGCCCGCGATCTTGCCGGCGTCTTTGGTGGCCTGACGCTGGGCGTCGTTGAAGTAGGCAGGCACGGTGATCACTGCCTGGGTGACTTCCTCGCCCAGGTAGGATTCCGCGGTTTCTTTCATCTTGCCCAGGGTGAAGGCGGAGATTTGCGACGGGGAGTACTTCTCACCCTTTGCTTCGACCCATGCGTCGCCGTTGCCGCCGTTCACGATGGAGAACGGCACCATTTTCTTGTCTTTTGCGACAGCGGGGTCGTCAAACCGGCGGCCGATCAGACGCTTGACGCCGAAAACGGTGTTGTCGGGGTTGGTCACCGCCTGGCGCTTGGCAGGCTGGCCGACCAGGCGCTCGTCGTCGGTGAAGGCGACAATCGACGGGGTGGTGCGCGCGCCCTCGGCGTTTTCGATCACGCGGGGCTGGGAGCCATCCATGATGGCCACGCAGGAGTTGGTGGTACCCAGGTCAATGCCGATAACTTTGCTCATGTTCGATCCCTTACTTTTACTCAAGGCGATTACCCGAGGCCTGAACCCGTTGCGGCATCCCGGCCCCGATTGAAGTTGCGGTTTGGTCTGCACCTTGCCGCGTCCCGGCGTATATAGGGACGTGAAAACGGCCCTGCAAGCGCTCAGGCACGCGGCCAAGCGTGAATCAATGCGCTTTTTTGCAGCGGTCTTGGTTAAGGATGGATGAACGGCAATGACCCTGCTGCGCGTGCGCGGATTCGATATCCACAAGGGCTGTTTGGAGCCCGCCCGCCAGGCGGCGCTGATCGAGGCTCTGCGGCCGGTGCTGAAGGCAGCGCCCCTGTTTTCGCCCAAGGTGCCGGGCGGCGGGCAGATGTCGGTGCGGATGACCTCGGCCGGGCAGTTCGGCTGGTACTCTGATGCCTCCGGCTACCGCTATGCCGAAGCGCACCCGTCAGGACGGCCCTGGCCCGCAATCCCGGAGCCGGTGCTGGAGATCTGGCGGCAGCTGACCGGGCTGGAACGCGAGCCGGAATGCTGCCTGCTGAACTATTACGGCGAGGGGGCCCGGATGGGGCTGCATCAGGATAAGGATGAGGCGGATTTCTCTTTCCCCGTGGTGTCCATTTCTTTGGGTGATGACGGGCTGTTCCGGATCGGCAACCGGACCCGTGGCGGCAAGACAGAGTCTGTCTGGCTGAACTCCGGCGATGCGGTTGTGATGGGCGGCGAGGCGCGGCTGATGTATCACGGGGTGGACAGGATCCGGTTCAAATCCTCCCGCCTGCTGCCCAAGGGCGGGCGGATTAACCTGACTTTGAGGGTGGTGACCTGACGCCGGCCGGGCGCAAAAGCTTTCCGCAAAACTTTTGCAAAGACTTTTTCAGTGAAAGTCTTGGGGCGGAACGCAGGTCAGGGAGCCAGCGAGCAGCAGCCGGACTGCAAGGCGGGTGCATCCAGCTGCAAGAGGTCAACCGACAACCCGAAGGAGCGGCCGGACATGCCATCGCTGCAGGCCGAACGGCGGATCACCGCGGCGGTGCCGCCTTCAAGGGGCAGCAGATAATGACCGCCATGGTTTCGCGATGTGAGCACCCGCCCTGCGTTGAGCCGGGTGTGGCCGCCGGGTGTGGCGTAAACCGCCGCATCCTCCTGAGTAATATTCAGGGTCCAAAACGGTTCGGTTCCAAAGCAGCTGAAACGGCGGGGCAGTTCCAGACCATCCTCTGCGGCCGCCCGTGTCAGGTAGCGAAGGGCGGCCCAGCCTGACCGCTCGCCGCTGTTCACTAGGCCCCATTTGCCGCTGCCATCCGCTGCCACGACCTCAACCCCGGCTTGGTCCGGCGCCAGAGTGCCGATGATCTCAGCACTGGCAGACGGGGCGCTGCGGATATTCAGCACATCATCCGCCGCCACGCCGGCAACGCTGTAGAGCGCCGGAAACTCCTGTGCCGCGCCCGGCAGGGCCGCACAGGCGAGCCAAAGCAGGGCAGCACCCAGATAAGGCCTCACCGGCGCGCGCTCCAGCTGAGCGAGACGTTCCGCCGCGTGTAGAACTCGCCCATCAGGCCGATCACGATCAGGATCAGCGCCACCCAGGCCGCATACTGCCAGGAGCTGAAATGGGGGTTGTAGTTAATGAACACAAAGCCGCGGGACTGGTCGATGCAGTGAAACAGCGGGTTCCAGTCGAACATCGCCAGCATGAAGCTGGGCAGCGTGTTAGCCAGAAACATCTTGCCCGAAGCGATCATGTTGGCGCGCTGGTAGATCATCGTCAGGATACTGACAAAGCCGGGCGCCCAGGGTTTCAGCACCAGGAACACCAGCCCCACCGCCGCCCCGGTGATCCAGGCCAGCAGAACCATGCCGAAAGCCGCCGCCGGTTCCTCGATGTGGAGGGGGGTAAAGGCGACGTGATAGACGAACAGGATGATGAAAAGCGAAAGCACCTGGATATAAAGCGCACCGATGGCCGCCGACAGAATGGCCACCATCGTGTTCATCGGGGCGTGCTGCATCATCGGGCTGCTTGGGCCTTCGGCGCCGGCAACGGCGCTGACGGTTTTGGTGTGCACCATGAACAGAAAGATGCCGGACATCACATACAGCAGGAAATCGCCGCGGATGGCAGAGCCGCGCAGACCGAGCAGCGCAAACATCACGTAAAAGGCGGCCACAAAGAGAACCGCCTGCAGAATATTCAGGCCAAGCGCCGCAAACGCATTGTTATGCTTGGACCGGACGCTGCGCACGACAGAGTGGAAGACGACCTCTGTGAGGGCGACAAAACCGGAGATCCTGGATTGCTGCGTGCGCTGCTGAAACATGAGACCTGTATTCTCTGCTCGAATCCGATGCGGCTGCTTGCCGTTCTGCTGTCTGCGCATCATAAGAGGCGATAGGCAAATTTTCAATTAAACCCGACAGGGAGGTCCGCGTGACATATGAAGACCTGGTGCCCGTGATCCGCCGCCTGGCCATCGAGGCCGGCGCAAAGATCATGGAGATCTACAACTCCGACGATTTCGGCGTGAAGGTGAAATCCGATGAGAGCCCGGTAACCGAAGCGGATGAAGCGGCGGACGCGCTGATTTCGGCAGGCCTGCGGGCGGCTTTTCCGGACATGATGCTGGTCACCGAGGAGCAGGCGGCCTCGCACAGCGCGCGCGGCGACACCTTCCTGATCGTCGACCCGCTGGACGGCACCAAGGAATTCATCCACCGCCGCGGCGATTTCACCGTCAATATCGCGCTGGTGGAAAAGGGCGTGCCGACCCGCGGCGTGGTCTATGCGCCGGCCAAGGAGCGGATGTTCTTTACCCTGGCGGATGGCAGCGCGGTTGAGGAAACCGGCGCCTTCGATCCCGAAACCATCGGGGAGACCCGCCCGATCCGGGTTGCCGGCAGCGACAACTCCGCGCTGATGGTTGTGGCCTCGAAATCGCACCGGGATCAGGCAACCGACGATTACATCGGCAAGTACAGCGTCAAGGACATGAAGAGCGCGGGTTCCTCGCTCAAGTTCTGCCTGGTGGCCACCGGCGAGGCGGATCTGTACCCGCGCGTCGGCCGCACCATGGAGTGGGACACCGCCGCCGGTCACGCGGTGCTGGCGGGTGCAGGCGGCAAAGTGGTGCGTTTTGACGATCATTCCCCGCTTATTTACGGTAAAGAGGGCTATGCGAACCCGTTCTTCATCGCCTATGCACCAGCTGTGGAACTGAAGAAAGCCTGATGTCTGTCCTGATTGTCATCCCCGCCCGCTACGCCTCGACCCGTTACCCCGGCAAGCCTTTGGTGCCGCTGACCGGGGCGACCGGTGAACAGCGCACCCTGGTGGAGCGCTCCTGGCGGGCGGCCTGTTCGGTTCAGGGCGCGGACCGGGTGGTGGTGGCGACGGACGACGACCGCATCAAGGACGCAGCTGAGGCATTCGGCGCCGAGGTGGTGATGACCTCGCCGGAGTGCGCCAACGGCACGGAACGCTGCGCCGAGGCGCATGCGGCGCTGGGCGGCGGCTATGAGATCGTGGTGAACCTGCAGGGCGATGCGCCGCTGACCCCGCATTGGTTTGTCGAGGATCTGATCGCCGGCTTGCGCGATGCGCCCGGCATGGGGCTGGCGACGCCGGTTCTGCGCTGCAATGGCGAGACGCTGAACAGCCTGCTGGCGGACCGCAAGGCGGGCCGGGTCGGCGGCACCACAGCGGTGTTTGCCGAAGACCGCAGCGCGCTCTATTTCTCAAAAGAGGTGGTGCCCTATTGCGGCGAAACCTATGGCGCTGGCGAAAACACGCCGGTCTATCATCATGTCGGCGTCTATGCCTACCGTCCGGACGCGCTGGCAGCGTATCCTGGGTGGCGGACCGGCCCGCTGGAGGGCCTGGAAGGATTGGAGCAGCTGCGGTTCCTGGAAAACGGGCGCAAGGTGCTGTGTGTTGAGGTGGACGCGCGCGGGCGGGAGTTCTGGGAGCTGAACAACCCTGAGGACGTGCCGCGCCTGGAGGCTATGATGAAGAAAATGGGGCACGAGTGACTGGATTATGGTAATGAGAAACAGATGGGGCGAGCGGCTGCTGCAAAGCGGCGGCCGGGAATTGCGGCGGGCAGCTGCTTTGAAATTTGTTGGAGAACAACCGGCATGATGCGCGCAGGCTCCGCGCGCGGCATGCGCCAGAGCCAGCCGCCGACCCGGTGATTTTAGTACAGTGAGAACGTCATGCGCAAAAAAGTAACTAAGGCAATTTTTCCGGTTGCAGGCTTGGGGACGCGGTTCCTGCCGGCAACAAAGTCCGTTCCAAAGGAAATCATGACGCTGGTTGACCGGCCGCTGGTGCAATACGCCATCGACGAGGCGCGCGCTGCCGGCATCAAGGAATTCATCTTTGTCACGTCGCGCGGCAAGGGCGCGCTGGAAGATTATTTCGACCATTCGCCGGTTCTGGAGCAAGAGCTGCGCAAGAAGGGCAAGGATGACCTTCTGGAGATCCTGAAGGGCACCGACATGGAATCCGGCGCGATTGCCTATATCCGCCAGCACAAGGCGCTGGGCCTGGGCCATGCGGTCTGGTGCGCCCGCCGGCTGATCGCCAACGAACCCTTTGCGGTGATCCTGCCGGATGACGTGATCGCAGCGGAAAAGCCCTGTCTGCAGCAGATGGTCGAAGCCTACGAGGAAACCGGCGGCAACATGGTTGCCGCGATGGAGGTTCCGCCGGAGAAGACCTCTTCCTACGGTGTGCTCGACGTGAAAGAGGACATGGGCCAGGTGGTTGCCGCCAACGGCATGGTGGAAAAGCCCAAGATGGAAGAGGCCCCGTCGAATCTGGCGGTCATCGGCCGTTACATCCTGGCGCCGTCGGTTCTGAAAAACCTCAACAAGATGAAGCAGGGCGCCGGCGGCGAGATCCAGCTGACCGACGCCATTGCCGAGGACATTGCCAAGGACGTGCCGGTTTACGGCTACCGCTTCCGCGGCCAGCGGTTTGACTGCGGCTCCAAGGCGGGCTTCCTGCAGGCGACCGTCGCCTTTGCGCTGGCGCGCGATGAGCTGCGGGACGACCTTATGAGCTACATCACCGAAATCGCGCAGGTCGGAAAGGCCGCGCAGTAACCACTCTGGCCGCCCTTCCGGGGCGGCCCAGCATGGGGCAGAGACAGTGACAAATATCCTTGTGACCGGCGGTGCCGGATACATCGGCTCGCATGCCTGCAAGGCGCTCAAGGCGGCGGGCTATACTCCTGTAACCTACGACAACCTGGTGACCGGCTGGCAGGATGCGGTCAAGTTCGGCCCGTTCGAGAAGGGCGACCTGAACGACCGCGCCCGGCTGGATGAGGTGTTTGCGAAATACCAGCCGGCCGCGGTGATGCATTTCGCGGCGCTGAGCCAGGTGGGCGAGGCGATGAGCGAGCCGGGCCGCTACTGGGCCAACAACACCGGCGGGTCGCTGAATCTGGTCGAGGCTGCCGTGGCGGCGGGCTGCCTGGACTTTGTGTTCTCCTCGACCTGCGCCACCTATGGCGAGCATGACAATGTCGTGCTGGACGAAAACACTCCGCAGCTGCCGCTGAACGCCTATGGCGCTTCCAAGCGCGCGGTGGAGGATATCCTCAAGGATTTCGGCGCTGCGCATGGGCTGCGGTCGGTGATCTTCCGCTATTTCAACGTTGCGGGTGCGGACCCTGAGGCCGAGGTGGGCGAGTTCCACCGCCCCGAGACCCATCTGGTGCCGCTGGTTCTGGATGCGATTGCGGGCAAGCGCGATGCGCTGACCATCTTCGGCACCGACTACGATACGCCGGACGGCACCTGCATCCGCGATTACGTGCATGTCTGCGACTTGGTGGATGCGCATGTGCTGGGCCTGAAGTGGCTGGAAGACGGCAACGGCAGCCAGGTTTTCAACCTGGGCACGGGTTCGGGCTTTTCGGTGCGCGAAGTGATGGACAAGGCTGAGGCCGTGACCGGGCAGAAAGTTCCCTGCAACACCGGACCGCGCCGGGCCGGCGATTGCACCAAGCTGGTGTCGGGCTCGACCCGCGCGGTCACTGATCTGGGCTGGGAGCCGCGGCGTTCCTCCTTGGAAACCATGATCGCCGATGCCTGGAAATGGCACAAGACGGGCCATTACGAGGCCTGAGCATGACCGGCCCCGCCGCCCCTGATCTGCCTCCGCTGGGCCTGACCGGGGCCTACCGGATGCGGTGGAAAAGGCGGCGGATGCTGTGGCGGGCCTTGCGGGCCCGCCGCCAGATGACCAGGCTGGCGGACCGCACCGGGCAGATCCCCCAAGAGGGGGTCCTCGTCTTTACCGTCCTGCGCAATGAGATCACCCGGCTGCCCTTTGTCCTTGAGCACTACCGGCGCCTGGGCGCGGTGCACTTCCTGGCCGTCGACAATGGCAGTGATGACGGCAGCGCTGAGTTGCTTGCGGATCAGCCGGATGTGTCCCTGTGGCGCGCTGCCGGCAGCTACCGGAACACGCGCTTCGGCCTCGACTGGCTGGGCTGGCTGCTGATCCGCTACGGCCACGGGCGCTGGTGCCTGACAGTCGATGCGGATGAGCTGCTGGTCTATTCCGGCATGGAGGCGCACGGGCTGGGCGCCCTGGCGCAGCGGCTGGAGCAGCAGGGGCGCACGGGGTTTGGCGCGCTGATGCTGGACCTTTACCCCAAGGGGCCGCTGGGCACGCAAGGCTATGTGCCGGGGCAGGATCCGTGCGAGGTGCTGCAGTGGTTTGACGCCGGACCTTACCGCGCGGCGCGGCAGCAGCCGATGGGCAACCTTTGGGTGCAGGGCGGCGCCCGCGAAAGAGTATTCTTTCCCGACCAGCCGGAGCGGTCGCCGACGCTGAACAAGCTGCCGCTGGTGCGCTGGAACCGGCGCTATGCCTATATCAACAGTACCCATTCGCTGCTGCCGCCGCGGCTGAATGCGCAGTACGGCGGGCCGGGCGGCACGGCGCCGTCCGGGGTGCTGCTGCATACGAAATTCCTGCCGGAAATTGTTTCCAGATCGGCAACGGAAAAGCAGCGGCAGCAGCACTTCCATACGCCGCAGCAATTTGATGCCTATTACGACCGGATCGCGCAAGCGCCGGATCTGTGGCACCAGGGATCTGTCCGCTACCGCGGCCCGGATCAGCTGGCGGAACTGGGCCTGATGTCACCGCTTGCCTGGTGACGCGCGTGTCTGGCGCGGGGTGTTGCAGCCGCGCCGTGCGCCCGCGTAACCGTTTCTAAATCCATTGTTAATACCATATGCCCGTGACATATTGCGCGGAAACTTGCCGGAGGTACGGGGCGGCTTGGGCAGGCCGGCGCACCCCTTGGATAATGGTTTGGAGTAGACGTGGGGCTTTGGGATTCTTACCGGATGCGGTTGCGGCGCAAACGGCGGCTGGTCCGCGCCGTGCGCAAGTCCGGTGAGCTGACGCCCCTGCAGGACAACACCCGGAAGATCCAGCCAGACGATATCCTGCTGGTTTGCACCATGCGCAATGAGCAGATCCGGCTGCCCTATTTCCTGCAGTACTACCGCGGTATGGGCATCAATCATTTCCTGTTCGTGGACAATGGCTCCACCGATGGGACGGCGGATTACTTGCGCGGGATGGTGGATGTTTCGCTGTGGCACACCACGGCAAGCTACAAGCGCGCGGGCTTTGGCATCGATTGGATGAACTGCCTGAAACGCAAATACGCGCACGGGCACTGGGTGCTGGTGGTCGACCCGGATGAGTTCTTTATCTACCCGTTCTGCGACACACGGCCGATCCGGGCGCTGACCGACTGGCTGGACAATTCGGCGATCCGCAGCTTCTCGGCGATGCTGCTGGATGTCTATCCCAAGGGCCGGATTGATGAGGTGCCCTATCAGGCAGGGCAGAACCCGCTGGAGATCGCCCATTGGTTCGACAGCGGCAATTACACGATCAGCCGCAATCCGGAATACGGCAACCTGTGGATCCAGGGCGGGCCGCGGGCGCGGGTGTTTTTTGCCGATCAGCCCGGACAGGCGCCGGCATTAAACAAGATCCCGCTGGTCAAATGGCACCGGCGCTATGCCTATGCCAGCTCAACCCATGCGCTGCTGCCGCGCGGGCTGAACCAGGTCTATGAAACGGACGGCGGCGAAAAGGCCAGCGGCGCGCTTTTGCACACCAAATTCCTCGACACCTTCACTGCCAAGGCGCAGGAGGAGCTGGAGCGGGGCCAGCATTATGCCGGATCGGTGGAGTACAAGGCCTATGCCGGCAAGATGGCGGAGCAGCCGGAGCTGTGGTGCAAATGGAGCGAGAAATACATCAACTGGCGCCAGCTTGAGATCCTGGGGCTGATGTCCAAGGGGAATTGGGCATGAGCACGGTCGGCATTGTCATGCTGGTCCACACTGCGCTGGAGCGCGCGGAACAGGTGGCCCGGCACTGGACCGCCAGCGGCTGCCCGGTGGTCTTGCATGTGGACAGCAAGGTGGACCGCCAGGTGTTCCGACGCTTCCAGGAGGCGCTGGAGGGCAATCCGCTGATCCGCTTTTGCACCCGCCACCGCTGTGAATGGGGCACCTGGGGCATTGTCGCCGCCTCGCAAGCCGCATCCGGGGTGATGCTGGCGGAGTTCCCCGGCGTGCGCCATGTCTACCTTGCGTCGGGCTCCTGCCTGCCGCTGCGCCCGGTGCAGGAGCTGATCGACTATCTGGCGGCCCGCCCGCAGACTGATTTCATCGAAAGCGCCACCACTGCGGACGTGCCTTGGATTGTCGGCGGCCTCAGCCATGAGCGGTTCACGCTGCGGTTCCCGTTTTCGTGGAAACGGCACCGCTATCTGTTCGACCGCTATGTGGAGCTGCAGCGCAAGCTGCGTATCGAACGGCGGATTCCGCCCGGGCTGGTGCCGCATATGGGCAGCCAGTGGTGGTGCCTGACCCGGCAGACCCTGTCGGCAATCCTCAAGGACCCGGACCGCCCGGCCTATGACGCCTACTTCCGCAAAGTCTGGATCCCGGACGAAAGCTACTTCCAGACGCTGGCGCGGCAGTACTCCAGCAACATCGAGAGCCGCTCGCTGACGCTCAGCAAGTTCGATTTCCAGGGCAAGCCGCATATTTTCTATGACGATCACCTGCAGCTGCTGCGCCGGTCCGACTGCTTTGTCGCGCGCAAGATCTGGCCGCATGCAGACCGCCTTTACCAGGCCTTCCTGACAGACTCCGCCGGCGCGATGAAACGGACCGAACCGAACCCGGGCAAGATCGACCGGATCTTTGCCAAGGCAGTGGAGCGGCGCACCCGCGGGCGGCCCGGCCTGTACATGCAGAGCCGGTTTCCCGGGCAGGGGTCGGAAAACGGGATCACCTCCAGCCCCTATTCTGTGTTCCAGGGCTTTACCGAACTGTTCGAGGACTTTGAGACCTGGCTGGCCCGGACAACCGGGGCCCGGGTGCACGGGCACATCTTTGCGCCGGAGGGGGCAGAATTCTCTCAGGGCCAGAGCCTGATCAGCGGCTGCCTCAATGGAAATCCGAAAGCGCGCGATTACAACCCGGAGAGCTTTCTCACCACCCTGATCTGGAACACCCGCGGCGAGCGCCAGTGCTTTCAGTTCGGGCCGCGCGACAATCAGGCGGTGAACTGGCTGCTGGCGCGGGATACCAATGCGCAGGTTTCGGTCATCAGCGGGGCCTGGGCGGTGCCGCTGTTCAAATCCAACCGCAGTTTCGCGGAACTTCGGCAGCAGGCGGCGCGGCTTCAGCGGATTGAGGCTGAACAGCTGAAAATCCTGCGCTCGCAATGGACCAAGGCGCGGGTGCGGATCTGGAGCATGGCAGAATTTGCCGAAGCGCCGATGGAGCCGCTGCAGACCATCCTCGGCGAAATCGGCGCGGTCACGGCCCGGCATTTGAGCGAAGCGCCGAAGATGACGGATCTTGATGGCTTTGGCCAGTTCCTGCAGAATTTGAAGAACCAGGGCATGCACCCTTATCTGATGGGGGATTTCCCGGTCGGGCAGACTCCGGTCAGCCTCTCCAAACCGCAGCGCAAACCCTATCTGGTGCGATAATTCCTGATGACCTCTCCCTTGTTTGATTACTTTGTTGTCTTTGCGGAAATGCGGACCGGGTCCAATTTCCTGGAGACCAATCTGAATGCCTTTGACGGGCTCACCTGCCATGGCGAGGCCTTCAACCCGCATTTCATCGGTTATCCGAACACGGATCAGATCCTGGGGGTGACCCAGGCCATGCGCGAGACCGATCCGGCGCGGCTGATCCAGGAGATCAAGGCGCAGCCGGGGGTGCTGGGGGGCTTCCGCTACTTCCATGACCATGATCCGCGGGTGCTGGATGGGATGCTGGAGGATCCGCGCTGCGCCAAGATCGTGCTGACGCGCAATCCGCTGGACAGCTATGTGTCGTGGAAGATCGCCCGGGAGACGGGCCAGTGGAAGCTGACCAATGTGACGCGCCGCAAGGACGCCAAGGCACAGTTTGATGCGGCGGAGTTTGCCGCCCATGTGGAGGTGCTGCAGGCTTTCCAGGTGACGCTGCTGAACAGGCTCCAGGCGCTGGGCCAGACCGCGTTCTATGTGGCCTACGAGGATTTGCAGAGCGTTGAGGTGATGAACGGTCTGGCCCGCTGGCTGGGAGTTTCGCAGCAGCTGGAGGCGCTGGACGGAAGCCTCAAGCGGCAGAACCCGGCGCCGGTGCTGGCCAAGGTGGCCAATCCGGAGGAGATGCAGGCGGCGCTTTCGGGGCTGGACCGGTTCAACCTGACCCGGACCCCGAATTTCGAGCCGCGCCGTGGTCCGGCGGTGCCCGGTTATGTGGCGTGTGCGGTGACGCCGCTTCTCTACCTGCCGCTCAAGGGCGGGCCGGAGGCGGAGGTCGTGCAGTGGATGGCGGGGCTGGACCAGGTCGCTCCGGACGGGCTGATCCGGGGCATGAACCAGAAGCAGCTGCGCCAGTGGAAGCGCGGCAACAAGGGCTTCCGCAGCTTTACCGTGCTGCGCCATCCGGCGGCGCGGGCGCATGCGGTGTTCTGCCGCCGGATCCTGAATGCGGGCGAGGGCAGTTTCCGGCAGATCCGCAACACGCTGCGGCGGCAGTTCGGCCTTGCGGTGCCGGAGGCGGGTCCGGGCGAGGGGTATACCCGTGCGCAGCACAGGGAGGCGTTTGCCGCTTTCCTGCAGTTCGTGCGGGCCAGCCTGGCAGGCCAGACCTCGATCCGGCTGGACGCGGAATGGGCCAGCCAGAGCCAGGCACTGGAGGGGTTTGCGGGTGTCGGCGTTCCGGACCTTCTGATCCGCGAGACGGAGATGGCGGAGGATTTGCCGGCCCTGGCGCGGAAACTGGGGCGGATGGCGCCTGATCCTGTGGCTGCCGCGGTACCGGAGCGCCCGCATGCGCTGGATGATATCTACGACGCGGAGCTGGAGGCGCTGATCGCATCGGTCTATCAGCGCGACTATCTTGCGTTCGGCTTCGGCCCCTGGCGCAAAATCTGATCGGGGGCAGGCGGGGCGCTCCCGCGCCCGCAGGATATTTGCTGCGCAAATACCCTTGGCGGCCTTGGGCCCGGCGCCGCACCCTGTGCGGCGCGGCGTCTGGCGCGGGGGCAGTGCAACTGATGCGAAGGCCCGGTCAAGGACGCTGCCGCATGGGGCGGGGCCGCAGGCCCTGTTCCATGCCCGGCCCAACGGGAAGAGCGCCGCCGGAGGGCGGCCGATGACGGGCGGGAGGGCTTGCGGAAACCGTGCACTGTCAGCCGAAGCCCGCAACGCCGGCGCTGCGGCTGCAGGCGGCCCGGCGGATCAGCGCAAGGACCGGGGGTGTTGAGTTGCGGCGGGGTTCAGGCGGCCTGGACTGACTGATCCTCGGTCAGGATGGTGTAAAGCGTGGCCGGGTCGTGGTTGGCGCGCAGCTTGGTGCAGAAGCTTTGCTCCCGCAGGGTGCGCGACACCAGCGCCAGGGCTTTCAGGTGCTCGACGCCCGCATCCTCCGGCGCAAAAAGGGCAAAGGCGATATCCACCGGCTGGCGGTCAACGGCGCCGAAATCCAGCGGTTTCTCGAGGATCAAAAAGACGCCGCAGACCTCGCTGATGCTGTCGAGCCGGGCGTGCGGCAGGGCGACACCATGGCCGACCCCGGTGGGGCCGAGGCTCTCGCGGTCCAGCAAGGCCTCGACCGTGGACTGGGCGTCCAGCCCATAGGCGGTCTGAGCAATATCTGCGACTTCCTGGAACAACCGCTTCTTGCTTGAGGCCGCACCGATTACCCGGACGGCCTCTGGCTTGAGGATGCTGGAAATCTGCATATGTCTGCTCCGTTCCGGCGCCCCCGCCGGGGCGCCGATGCCTTAGATGTGTTTACGGATCAATCCAGCCGATGTTGCCGTCGTCGCGGCGGTAGACCACATTCAATCCGTCCTTGCCTTCGTTGCGGAAGACCAGAACCGGGGCGCCTGCAAGCTCCATCTGCATCACCGCTTCACCGACCGACAGCGACGGAATGCGGGTTTCCATTTCGGCGACGATGATCGGCTGCAGCGAGTCCGGTTCGGAATCCGCTTCCTCAGAGGCGAGGATATACGAGTTGGCGCCCAAATGTTCAACCGGCTCGCTGCGGTCCTTGTGATGGTCCTTCAGGCGGCGCTTGTAGCGGCGCAGCTGTTTTTCCATTTTCTCGCAGCAGGCCTCGAATGCGGCATAGATCTCCGTCGCATGGGCCTTGGCCTGAGCGCTTAGGCCCGTCGACAGATGGACGGTGGCTTCACACACATATTCATGCGCCGAACGGGAAAAGACCACAGCCGCGTCGGTGGGGCGCTCGGCATATTTTTGCACGGCCGAGCCCAGCTCGTTCTGCACGTGGGTTTGCAGAGCTTCACCGATGTCGATCTGTTTACCGCTGATTTTATAACGCATGTGATCTCCTTCACAAATTATTGCGGCCGGGCCCGCCGCCAAGGCAATCCTTGGCGCTGTCACGTCAGGTCCGGAACCGGGGGGCAGGCCAGCCGTCCGGGTGCATCCATCCGGGCCTTGTTGCCAAGGCGGAAGAGCGGATTGCATCGGACTGCGCGTATGCCATGGGTCAATTCGACGGCAAGACAGCGGGAGAGTCAATGGATATCCCGGAAAAAAGAACCCTGCCTTTCAGGCATATTTTCCGGTTGCCCGCCGCCGGCGCAGCGGCTCAGGAGATGCGGAAATTGTCGCCCAGATAGACCCGGCGGACGTTCTCGTTTTCCACCACTTCCTCGGGGCTGCCGGACATCAGAACCTGGCCGTCGTGCAGGATATAGGCGCGGTCGACGATCTCCAGCGTTTCGCGGACATTGTGATCGGTGATCAGCACGCCGATGCCGCGTTTCTTGAGATCGGCCACCAGGTGGCGGATGTCGCCGACCGAGATCGGATCGACGCCGGCAAAGGGTTCGTCGAGCAGCAGGTACTTGGGATCGGCCGCCAGGCAGCGGGCGATCTCGACACGGCGGCGTTCGCCGCCGGACAGTGCCAGCGCGGGCGCGCGGCGCAGGTGCTCGATCGAAAAGTCCGACAGCAGCTCTTCCAGCCGCTCGCGGCGTTTGTGCTCGTGCTTTTGCGAGATATCCAGAACGGCGGAGATGTTATCCTCCACCGACAGGCCGCGGAAGATCGACATTTCCTGCGGCAGATAGCCGATGCCCAGCCGCGCGCGGCGGTACATCGGCAGGCCGGTCACGTTCTGGCCGTCGATGCTGACGGTGCCCGCTTCGGGGAACACCAGGCCCGCAATGGCGTAGAAGCTGGTGGTCTTGCCGGAGCCGTTCGGGCCCAGCAGCGCCACCACTTCGCCGCGGTTCAGCGACATCGAGACATCCCGGATCACCACCCGCTTGCGGTAGGATTTGCGCAGCTTTTCGATGTGCAGCCCGGAGGAGCCTTCGGTCACGGTCAGGTTGGGTTTCGCCATCAGTTGCTGCCGCCGTTCGGGTTCAGGATGGTCTTGACCCGGCCCGCCATCCGGGCGGTGCCCGAGGTCAGGTTCACCTCCAGGCGGTTCGACGCCAGGGTGCCGCCTTCCTGGTTGAGCAGCACATTGCCGGTCATCACGATGGTGCCCTTGTCGATGGTGTACTCGGCGCGCTCTGCCTCCGCCGCGTCAGGGCCGCTGACCAGCACCACGTTGCCGGTTGCCTCCAGCCGTTCGATGCCGGCCTTGGCGCCGCTGTCGTCCGCAGTTTTATAAATCACCAGGACATTGTCCGCGGACAGCCGCATGATGCCCTGCACAATCAGGACATTGCCGGTGAACTCGGCGGAGCCGTCAGCCTGGTTGACCGCCAGGTTATCGGCAGTGACTTCGACGGGCTGGCTGGGGTCGGCCTTGACCGCGCCAAAGGCGACGGAGGCCGTTTGCGCTGCCGCGAGGCCGGGAAATACCGCCAGCGGCAGGCAGAAAATCAAGGCGCGCAAATAGGACACAGGTTATCTTTCCGGTTGCTGGGGATCATATAGCAGCTTCACGCCGTTTTTGAACAGCATATGGACAGGGCCGCCTTCGGTTTTGACGCCGATGTGCATATTCCCCGCAGTCAGTTCGCCGATTGCGCCGGTGGCGCGGACCGGGCCGGGGCTGTCGGCCTTCAGCCCGCTCAGCGCTGTGTTCAGCTCTTCGGTCTCGACAACAAGCCCGTCCGCGGACGTGATCTGCACGTTGCCAATAAACTGCGCCATATCCCGATCCGGGTGGATGGAGCCGGTTTCGGACGCCAGCGTGATCCGGCCGCCCTGGGCCAGCCGGATGTCGGCAGACAGATCGCTGGCAACCGCCGGCGTGCCGTCGCGGCCGGGACGGGCCAGGGAGGCGGTGACCATGATCTCGTCGCCGCTGGCAGTGGTGCCGGAGAAGAAGGGCGCGGTCACCTGCTGACCTTTCATCCGGTCCTCGATCTCTTTTTGCGCAAAGGGGATCACCGCCTCGGTGTTCACCCCCCGCGAAATCAGGAACAGGGTGGACAACAGAACCAGGGCCGCCAGCGGCAGCAGCACCTTGAGATAGGCAACGGCTCTGGAATGGCTGTCCATTGTCAGTTCCCCCTGGCCTTCAGTCAGCCCAGGCCTGCGCGCAGGCAGTCGTGGATGTGCAGGAGGCCCTCAGCCCTCTGCCCGTTGTCAGGATCGACCACGAACAGGCAGGTGATCTTGCGCTGGTTCATCACCGCAACCGCCTCTTGCGCCATGGCGCCGGGGGCGATGGTTGCGGGGCCTGTGGTCATCACTTCTGCCGCGGTCTTGTTCAGCAGCCCGTCCATGTGGCGGCGCAGGTCGCCGTCGGTGATGATGCCGGCCAGCGAGCCGTCGGCGGCAGCGACACCTGCCACGCCAAAGCCCTTCTGGCTGATCTCGATCAGCGCATCGGCCATCGGGGTGTCGCCGCTGACAAGCGGCAGCGCATCGCCCGCGTGCATCAGGTCGCGCACCTTGCTCAGCTGCGCGCCGAGCTTGCCGCCCGGGTGGAAGTCGCGGAAATTCTCGGGGCGGAAGTCGCGGTGCTTCATCAGCGCAATCGCCAGCGCATCGCCCATCGCCAGGGTCAGCGTTGTGGAGATCGACGGCACCATGCCAAAGCCGCAGGCCTCGCCCAGCGAGGGGATCTGCAGGTGCACATCCGCCTGCTTCATCAGCGTGCTGTCCATCTTGCTGGACAGCCCGATCAGCGGGATCGCAAAGCGGCGGGTGAAGGCCAGCAGGTTGGCCAGCTCCGGCGCCTCGCCGGAGTTGGAGATCGCCAGCACCACATCGCCTTCGGACAGCATCCCCAGATCGCCATGGCTGGCCTCAGCCGGGTGCACGAAATAGGCCGGTGTGCCGGTGGAGGCCAGGGTGGCTGCGATCTTGTGGCCGATATGGCCGGATTTGCCGATGCCGCTGACGATGATGCGGCCCTTGGCCTGCAAAATCAGCTGCACCGCTTGGGCAAAGCGCTCATCCAGCCCTTCGGCCAGGGTGTTCAGTGCCTTGGCTTCATCGGTGATCACCTGCCGCGCGGTGACGAGGAATTTTTCGGTATCGGTCATGAGTGGGCAAAGATGTCAATTTCGGGCCAGCCGGCCAGGTCCAGCTTGGCGCGCATGGGAAGGAAATCGAAGCAGGCCTGCGCCATCCCGGTGCGGCCTTCGCGGGCCAGCCGCTTGTCCAGCGCCTCGCGCAGCTTGTGCAGGTGCAACACGTCCGATGCCGCATAGTCGAGCTGCGCTTCGGTCAGCTCTTCCGCGCCCCAATCGCTCATCTGCTGCTGCTTGGAGATGTCGACGCCCAGCAGTTCCTGGGTCAGGTTCTTGAGCCCGTGGCGGTCGGTGTAGGTGCGCACCAGGCGGCTGGCGATCTTGGTGCAATAGACCGGCGCGGCCAGGGCGCCAAAGGCGTGGTACATGGCAGCAATGTCGAACCGGCCGAAGTGGAACAGCTTCAGCACGTTCGGGTCTTCCAGCATCCGGCACAGGTTGGGCGCCTCGGACTGGCCCTTTTCCACCTGCACGATATGCGCATTGCCGTCGCCGCCGGACATCTGGATCACGCAAAGCCGGTCGCGGTGCGGGTTCAGCCCCATGGTCTCGCAGTCGATGGCGACAACGGGACCGAGATCCAGCCCGTCGGGCAGGTCGTTTTTGTACAGGTGGTTGGCCACTGGAATTCCCTTTTGATGATCATCGCGCCGGCAGGGGCTGGAGAGGAGATAGGCGCTTTGGCCCGCAAACTCAACTGCGCCGGGGCAAGCTGGTTTACGCGGCAAAGGCGCGGGTGGGCCCGGGGCGCCGTCGTTTTACAATGTCGGGGAATGGTGCCCAGGAGAGGACTCGAACCTCCACGTCCATACGGACACTAGCACCTGAAGCTAGCGCGTCTACCAATTCCGCCACCTGGGCAGGTGTCGTGGGATGGGCGTATAAGATGGTTTTCAGGGGGCGTCAAACGGAAATAGCGTGCGGCAAGCCAGGTTCTCCGGGATTTGCAGCCGGGCCCGCAAAGGTCTTTGCCGCCGCTGTCGGCGCGGCAATTTCGCTTGCCTACAACAGAACCCAGCATTATGAAACCAGCGGCGCCGGTGTAGCTCAGCTGGTAGAGCACGTCATTCGTAATGATGGGGTCGTAGGTTCGAGTCCTATCACCGGCACCAGTTTTCCCTGCAGTCTTGTGCATGATCGCTGCTGCGTCCCGCCAGCGGACGGAAGTTGCAGCGCGTGTCCCCCGCTTCGAGGCCAGCGGCCGTCCGGGGGTTTCTGATCGCATATGCCGCACCAGTCAGCAGCGCCGGATTGAGCTGCCGGGGATGGCATGCCCCAGCCCGGTTTGCCATAATGCCCGGCGGGTGGTCCGGCGCCTTGCGAAACAACACCCTATGGCCGGGTTCCGGAGCCCGGCGGTTCAGACAGGCCCCTGGAGCAGACTGATGACCCAGAAAACCGTTCTCGTCACCGGCTCCTCCGGTTTTATCGGCTACCATCTGTGCCGGCGCCTGCTGGACGACGGGTTCCGGGTCGTAGGTATCGACAATCTGTCGGATTATTACAGCGTGCAGCTGAAGCGGGACCGGCAGGCAATGCTTGAGCAGCACCCGGACTTCAGCGTCATCAACCGCAGCATCGAAGAGCCTGGCGTCGTCCTGCGGGTTTTTGAGGAGCACAAGCCTGATTATGTGGTCCACCTCGCGGCGCAGGCCGGGGTGCGCTATTCGATTGAGAACCCCCGCTCTTACCTGGAAAGCAACATCACCGGCACGTTTGAGATCCTCGAAGCCGCCCGCGCCCATCCGCCCCGGCACATGCTGCTGGCCTCCACCTCCTCGGCGTTCGGGGCCAATACCGACATGCCCTACAGGGAGACCCAGAAGGCCGATCACCAGATGTCGTTCTATGCCGCCTCCAAAAAGGCGACCGAGAATATGGCGCATTCCTATTCACATCTGTTTGATCTGCCGGTCACCATGTTCCGCTTCTTTACCGTTTACGGCCCGTGGGGGCGGCCGGATATGGCGCTGTTCAAATTCACCAGGGCGATCCTCGCGGGGCAGCCTATCGACGTCTACAATTACGGCGGCATGCAGCGCGACTTCACCTATATCACCGATCTGGTGGAGGCCGTCCGGCTGCTGCTGGACGCGGCGCCGCAACGCCCGGCGGATGGTGTGGTGCCGGAGGGCGACAGCCTGTCGCCGGTGGCGCCGCACCGGGTGGTCAATATCGGCAACTCCGAGCCTGTGCAGCTGAACGACTTCATCGCGGCGGTCGAGGCCGCCACCGGCCGCACCGCTGAACGGAACCTGATGCCGATGCAGGCCGGCGATGTGCCCGCCACATGGGCCGATGCGTCGCTGCTGCGGAGGCTGACCGGCTATACGCCCAAAACCGGCGTGGCCGAGGGCGTGGCGCAGTTTGTCGCCTGGTACCGGGAGTATTATCCAGCACCCTGACATGCGGCGCCTGACCGCCGTCAGCGGCGGTGCGCCAGGGGTCAGGCCGCCGTTCATGCCGGTATCCGCCCGATGCCGGCGCTGCCAAGATCACGGTCCCACAAGCGGAAACGGCCAAGGCTGCCCTTGAATGCAGGCGCCAGGCCGATGTCGGCTGCCGCCAGATCCGGTAGCGCCGAGGGCGCAGGCGATCCCGCGGCGGTCTCTCCTTTCGCCGCGAGCTCCAGTTGCGCAGCCGGGTGGCGGGCGGCAAAGCTGACAGGCACGTTTAGACCGGGCGCACAGGCGGATGCTGCCCCGCTCGCCGTACTGGCCGCGCCGGAACGTGCGCTGGAAACCTGGATCTGGCCGGTTGCCGTGCCGGCGGTGTTCAGCCCCGCACTCAGGTGGTTGCCGCTGTCAGCCCGCCAGTCGAAGAACCGCGCTGCCGCCCCGGACCCGGTGTCCGTAAAATTCATGCGGCCCTCCAGCGCCAGCGAGACCGCAACCGGCATGGTTGCAGGCAGCACGGATGAACGGATGGCCAGAGTCTCTGCCGGGCGGGAGGCTGCGCGGCCTGCTGTGGGGATGAAGGAGCCGGGCGTGTATCCGGCCGTCACCTGGAAGGCCGTGCAGACATGCGATCCGGTGACCTGCGCACCAGGTGACAGGTTCAGGGCATCGTGGGCCGGGAACACTTGCACGTCAGCCGTGGCATTCAAGCCGGTCAGGAGGGACGGGTCATAGGTAAACCACGCGAACCAGTGGGTTCCCATGTCGATGACATCCCGCATCTTCGTTCCGTCAGGCTGCACCGCAAGCCCGCTGTTCCAGTGGTCCTTGATGGCTCCGGTCACGGTATCGAACGAGATGCCGCAGAACTGGTTCGATCCGACAGACAGGCGCGCGCTGAACAGCGACATCTGGGACGGGTTCTTGCGGACCAGGCAGGATGCGGTGTGAACCCCCGCGATAGCGCCGATGCCCGCGGCGCAGTGCGCGAAACCCGTGGCGCTGCTGTCGGTCAGCTCCCATGCGGGGATGCCTGCAATAGTACCGGACGCGGCCACCGCCAGCTGATTGTTCTTGACCCAATAGGCAGCGGCAAAGTCATGGCTCTGCTCGACGATATTCACCGCTGCCTCATCCTCGATGAGAATCCCTTCCAGGGCGCCACGAACATAGGCATTGCGGCGCGCCTTGAAGACTGGCGCTGCTTCGGCCGGGACATAGCTTGCGAACTCGGCCCCCAGGGCGTTGTCCGGATTGTCCGCCATGCCGCCGAGATCGGAGCGGCAGACCCATTGTGCGAAAACATCCAGGGCCTCGGTGCCGTCGGGACCGGTCACGGCATGCGACACTGCATTGTCTGACATCCCGGCGCTGAGCGTGCCGTTCAGCGCGGAGCCGTCCGCGGTGAACGTGATGCTGCAAATGCAGCTGCCATCGGCCAGCGGTTTAACTAGCGCAAGGTGGCCTGCGCCCTGGGTTGCGATCGTCCCGCCCTGCAGGTCGAACAGGGTAACCCCGCCGGCGCCGCTGCCGTAGCCTTCGGACGTCATGGCAAGGTAGCGCAGGTTCACCTGCCGCACATGGGCTGAGTAGGTGTAGGTGCCCGCATCCGGCAGCGTCACCCCGGCCCGCCGCGCCTCGGGCACCGTTGTGCCGGTTCCTGCCGCTGCCGTGAGCCGGGTTTTTGTGGCGGACGCGGCAACTGCGGTGCCCTGCGCCAGATCCCCGGAATGGGCCAGCAGGTTGTGGGCAGCCCAGACATGCGTGCCCGCCTCGCTGGTGAAGGTGCGAAGACCGGCGCCGTTATAGACGAAAATGTCGTCAAAGCTTTTGGCCGCGCCTGCCTGAAGGTACCGGTCCTGCCGGAAATCCAGGTCAATCAGGGCGGCAGGCGGCGACCAGCGCCCCTGCGCGGTCTCGCCGGTCATTGACAGGCCGATACCCAGCATCAGTACCACCCCGCGACAGTTGCCGTTGTGCCGGTTGCTTCGATCCCGGCGGCAGAGAAGGCAAACGTCTCGCCTGCGGCGACGGGATAGATAATGACCGTCCCCGCCGCATCCCGGACTGCCAGATCCCCGGCGGAGACCACCCGCAGCACGCGCGGACGCACCGGCAGATCGGTGCCATCCTGCGGGACAATTTCAAAATGGGTTGCGGCCGGGCTCTCCAGCCCGCGGCGATGGCTCGCAAACGGATCGGTTTGAGGCATGTGTGTTCTCCAGAAATTGCAGACCTGCTGAAACCTGCGTCCCGATTCCTCCGATAGGCTGCATGGTGGCTTATCCGGGTTAAGGCTGGCAAAAGCGGGCGTTCGCCGGTTTGCCGCGCGGCGCAACGCCTTTCCGGCCTGCGCCGCAGCTGCTGCGTGTCAGCTCTCCGGCAGCGTGACAGTGCATCCGGAGGCGTGCCTGCTGTTTCGAGCTGTGAAGAAGATGAGGCCGCGCGGAAATGCCGACAGTTTCCGCTGCAGGGCCCAAGCGCAGGGCGGTTTGAAAGCGCGCCAGCCCTGATGCCGGCCCCCGGCTGGCTGGCCACGGCGCCGGTGCAGCGAAGCCTTGCGCGGCGGAGGGCGGTGCAAACGGCGGTGCCAGGGCCAGCCCCTTGAACATGGGGCTGCCTTGATTATGAAGGAGCAACTCTGACTGGGCAGGGCAGGGGCTGCGCCACTCTGTTTTCAAACCGCACTTCAAAGGAGCGATCATGAGGCAGGAACTGATCTTTAGGCCTGCATCCATGCGCCTGGCCGTTTTCATGCTGGCGGCCGTGGCCGAGGCTGTGGCCATTCGCCTGCTGACCTTTGAAACAGACCAGTTCTCCTGCAGAAACGTGTCCGCATATGCGCTGTGCCGGGGGATGCGGACGCTTCCTCTGAGCGTTCTTTTCATGAGCGTGGCGGTTGTGGTGATGACGATTGCCCGCCCCCGGCTGTGGCACGCCTATGTGCGCCTGGCGGGCGCAGCGCCGTCCCGCCGCCTGTTTCCGGCCGGTCTGCATCTGCTGGGGCTGGGGCTGCTGCTTGTGCCGCTCTGGCAGCTTCCGCTTGCGGAGCTGGAGGCGCAATTCAGCCTGGCGGCGCCGGTGTTCCTGGCCGGCGCAGTGCTGGCGCTCCTGGGCGCTGCGCTCTGGCTCTTTCCGCTGCGCGCCTGGAAGCAATGGTTTCTTGGCAATGGCGCCTTTCTGCCGCTTGTGGCCGCCGGTTTTTTCCTGCTGCCGCTGGTGGTTGAGGCCACAGGATGGCTTTGGGGCGAAAACCGCGCCCTGACCCGGCTGACGTTCCAGGCAGTGAGCGGGGTCTTCGCATTGACCGGAACCGACCTGTTCAGCCTTCCGGGCGAACGCATCATCGGCCTCAATGATTTCAGGGTCCGGATCGCCTCGGGCTGCTCGGGGGCAGAAGGCGTGGCTCTGGTGGCAGTGTTCATGGCGATCTATGCCATGCTGGCGCGCCGGACGTTGCGCATGAGGCCCTACTGGATGATTCTGTTCCCGCTTGCGGTCTGCCTCAGCTGGATCTTGAACGTCCTGCGGATTTCCGCTCTGATCTGGCTGGGCGCCAATGTCTCGCCAAAGCTGGCGGTGGACGGGTTTCACTCCTATGCGGGCTGGCTGATGTTCTCCCTGCTGGCCTTTGCGGTTCTAGCCATCGTCCACAACATGGCCTTTTTCCACACCAAGGCCGCAGCGCCGGGCACCAGAACGGGCCTGCCCCTGAGCGCGGATCCGCTGTTTGCCAGAATTGTCCCGTTTATCCTGTTCATGATGAGCGGCACCATCACGCCGCTGCTTTGGGAAAACCCCGCTGATGGCTACCCGCTGCGGGTGGCGTTTATGCTGCTGGGGCTGGCGATGTTCTGGCCGGCGCTGAGGACCGTCGATTGGCGCGCCGGGCCGGCCGACTGGCTGACCGGCTGCGCGGTGGCGGCGTTGTGGCTTTGGACGGCCCCTGAGAGCACTGCCAGCGCGTCCGGGGCGCCTGATCTGTTCTGGATCCTCTGCCGCCTGCTGGGCACGGTGCTGCTGGTGCCGGTCATCGAGGAGCTGTTCTTCCGCGCCTATGTGCTGGAGCGTATCGCTGGCACTTCCGCGGCGTCTTCCTGGCGTGTCCTGGCCGGTCTGGCGGTCAGCAGCCTGCTGTTTGCGGCGCTGCACGACCGCTGGGTGGCGGGGGCGCTGGCGGGGATTGCGTTCGGTCTGTTGTATTTGCGGACCCGCCGCCCTGGCGGCGCCGTGCAGGCGCATATGCTGGCCAACGCCATCATTGCCGCCGCGGCCATCGCCAGCAGGAACTATGATCTGATCTGACCCGGCCGGGTTGAGCGCCGCAGGGCAGGGCGAAACTCTTAAAATTTGCCTAACATGCGGGCTAAAGTGTTGATAATGTACTAATTTTTGCCACATCCGCACCCCGGCCAGCGCGCAGGGGTTTTCTATCCAGTCTCCAACGCCCGTTTTTGCATTGGAGATCTGACCATGCTGGCACTGAACATTGCTTCTTCTTCCTCTGCCCTGCCGGGGCGCGCCCGCTCCGCTTTCTGCAAGGCCGCCAAAACCGCCGCTGCCGCCTGCCTGGCGCTGGCGGTGCTGCAGCCGCAGGCAGCTGCCGCCCAGCAGACCTATGTCGTCGGCAGCGACCGCGGCGGTTATCTGCACGACCGGCTGATCGAGCTGAAAAACCTCAAGCGCAGCGGCGTGCGGGTCGAGATCCGCGGCCGTGTCTGCTATTCCACCTGCACCATGTTCCTTGGCCTGCCAGGCACCTGCGTCGACCCGAACACCACCTTCGGCTTTCACGGCCCCTCGCGCAGCGGCCGCCGCCTGGCGCAGGAGAAGTTCGACTATTTCAGCCGGGTGATGGCGGATTTCTACCCGGAGCCGCTGAAAGCCTGGTTCATGGCGGAAGGCCGCAACCGGATTTCCGGCATCTACAAGATCAAGGGCAGCGAAATCATCCGCATGGGCGTGAAAGCCTGCCGCAGCGCCTGAGCGGCTCTGCTTGCCCCGCTGCGGGCAGGCAGTTATCACTGGCTGACTGACAAAGCCCCGGCTCGCTGCCGCGCGCCGGGGTTCACTGCGCCAAACAGGCCACCGGGAGAATTGCTCATCGTGCTGTCGTCGTTGCTCCGGAAGTTCGGAAAAGGTCCCGCCTTTGCGGACCCCGCGCCCGGGGAGCCGCTTTGCGTGATCGGCGATGTGCATGGCTGCCTTCCGCTGCTGCAGCAGATGCTGGCACAGGTGCCGCAGGATCACCGGGTTATCCTGGCCGGGGATTATGTCGACCGGGGCGAGCAAAGCGCCGAAGTGCTGCGCTATCTCAGCGCGCGCCCGGATCTGACCAGCCTCATGGGCAATCATGAGGACATGCTGCTGCGTTTTCTGAAAAACCCTGCCGGCGATGGCGGGCGCTGGATCAGGAACGGCGGGCTGCAGACCCTGGCATCCTTCGGCATCTGCGGCGCCCGTCCGCAGATGAGCGCAGATGAGCTGCGCGGCTGCCGCGACCGTCTGCAGGCGGCGATGGGGGACGCGCTGATTGGCTGGATTGACGGCCTGGAGACTTCGGTACTGTCGGGCACCGTTCTGGTGGCCCATGCCGGGGCTGACCCCGGCGCGGCTGCGGACGAGCAGGAGGAGGACACGCTGCGGTGGGGCCACCGGGAGTTCTTCCGCACCCCGCGCCAGGACGGGATCTGGGTCGTGCATGGCCACACCATCGTCAGCAAGCCCGTGGCAGAGCGGGGCCGGATTGCCGTTGATACCGGCGCTTATGCCACCGGAACCCTGTCTGCGGTCTGTCTGGATGGCAGCGCGCCGCGGTTCCTGAGTGTGCGCCAGGAGCGCGCTTGAAGCGCGCCCTGCGGTGCAGCCCGGATACAGCCGGGCGGGAAAACCACGCCGGCCCAAACTGCAAGTTGAGGGATGGTTAAGAAACTGCTAAGCGGCTGAGAGGGAGTTTAACCATTACCTTTTGAGGCCGAGCAGATGAAATCTCTTTTTACCGCCGTTAGCACCGCTTTTTTTGTCAGCTGCATGACACTGTCCACGGCTTTTGCGGCGCCGGGCAACGGCAATGGCAATGGTTGGGGGAACGGCAACGGTAACGGCGGCAACGGAAACGGCAATGCACATGGCGTGCCGGAAATCGATGCGAGTGCCGGCCTGCTGGCCCTTGCCGCTGTTGGCGCGGCACTGGTCCTGGCCTGGGAAGTGAACCGCCGCCGCGCCTGAGCAGGGGTTTGGCGCTCCGGAGCGGCTTGCTGCCGGACGTCTGGCGGGGCAGAGGTTCGTCCCGCCTAGACTGCCCGGGCGTGCTTCTTACGGCATATCCACACCGTGAGAGCGATCAGAATCATGATTTGCCAGACAAACTCCGTGACCGCCTGAAGGGCGCCGCGTGTGATAAACAGCATGCTGCCACCAACCACGAGCGCGGCGAAATAGGACAGCGTTGCTGAGGGTTCGGACCGCAAAAGCTTGTCGATTCTAGCTACGGCAAAGCCTGCAACGAAAATCAGAAGCGCTCCGAACAAGTGGAAGTTCAAATAGGCTTCGCCGAATAGCGGCATCGACAGGTTGGTGTTGGCGCTGCCCAGCCATTCCGAGACAATCTGACCGGAATGCACTGGCTTGTCTGGCCAAACCTGTCGCGGAATAAAGGATAGGGCGCTGTTGACCAAGCCCGAGCCGAGGTAGAGGCCGAACTCTTGCGCCCAATAGACCCCGTGCATCATTGACTGGTAGCCGTCAAAATCGCCTGCGGCAAAAAATTCCTGCCAAGCGCCCGATGAAATCCGGTCCCATTGCCTTGAGGTCCGGCTGAAGACGCTCAGCAAGGGATAGAGTAAGATCGAGCCTGCGAACATCGCCCAGAACGTCCAGAATTTTGCCGCAGTGCTGTTGAGCGGCGCAAACAGCAGGATGAAGGATGCGACGAACCCGATCAGCCGCCAGCGCGCGGAATTCACCGGGTTCACGAAGACAAACAGCGTGGCTGCCATCACCACAAAAAGCCAAAGGAAGATGCGGCGGTTCTTTGGATGGGGGTCGTTGCGCGCAATGAATCCCGCCACCAGTGACAACGCAAAAAGCAAAAGCGAGACGCGTTTGAAAATCGCAAAACGGGGGCCCCCTGCGTCAGACAGCGTATGCTCGATCTGGATGCGGGGTGTCGTAATGATGTCGAGTCCGATCCACGCGTATAACAGCAGCGTGAAAAAATAACCGGCAAGCAGTACAGGCAGCGCCAGCTTGGCCGACAAACCAGCTGTCCGGCGCGCCGGCGGCAGGTATTTTCCGCGCATCCCGTAAAAAATGCCTGCGTGCAGAAACAGGCTGAAGACAAGACACATGAAAGAGGTCTTGCGCAGCAGTTCCTGAGAAACGACCTGATAGGCGATGGGCCAAGGGTAAAGACCGATACTGGTATAGACCAAAGCCGGGAACAAGGCGCCGAAGGCAAAGTAATAGGAGACCTGGATCGACGCAAAACCGGCATTGGGGTGCACGATATAGTAGTAGATCGCGAAAAGATTGATCATGAAGGCGCCGCCCAGATACAGGTAATGCAAGTCCTGCAAGAGCACGCCATTGAGCAGCGTCCGGTTCAAAAGCACCAGCGAGCCTACCGCCAATGCCGCCGTAAAAACGAAGCTGAAGAGGATGCGCCTGTTTTGAGCTGCAACCACGGCCTTATCACTCACTCATAGCTGTCGGGCACCACATGCCATCGCAGTCCGCCTGCAAATGCATATCGGTGGCTGTCCGGTTTGAAAATATTCTGCCACGTCAAATAGTTTTTCAAAAATACCTGCGCCCTGGGGAGGCATGCAGCGCAACGCAGGCTCCGCTGAACTGCTCAGTTGCACAGCCCGGGACGCTGCGATAGTAGCAAGGCATCTCTACGTCGTCTATTTCCTTGCGCATAGATATTCATGCCGCTTCGCACAACCCTATTTCGGGTGACTTCCCTTGCCCTGCTGGTCAAGCTGGCCGGCGCGCCGCTCAACTATTTGATGCTGGTGGCGCTTGCGCGGGCTATGGATCTTGAGGGTTACGGCGTCTTTGCCTTTGGGTTTTCCGCGGCGCTGACCCTGGGACAGATCGCGCTGATGGGCCAGCAGCAGCTGGTCATGCGCGTGCTGCCTGCCAATACAGAGCCCGAAAACGCTCCGGTCTGGAAGGCGGCGCTGGCCTATGGGCTGCGCCATGTGGCGGGGGCGGGTGCCGTGCTGACCCTGGCGTTTGCGCTCTACAGCCTTGCGGACGCCGAAAACCGGCCGATGCTGGCGGCTGCGCTCTTGGTCCTGCCCATTGCGTTTGCTGAATTTCAATCGAGCGTCTTGCGCACGCAGAACCGCATTCTGGGCGCACTGGTGCCGCGCGATATCCTGTGGCGGCTTAGCGTGATTGCTGCCGCCGGCCTGGTGATGCTGGGTATCCTGCCACAACTGGAGCCGGCGGGGGCGTTTCTGCTTTGCGCGGGCACGCTGGCGTTCTGGCTCCTGGTGCAATCGCGCTTTGATCCCGCCACACGCTACCGCACTGCCATCGCGGGGCCCCGCAAGCCGCACACCGCTGAGTGGCGGGACATGTCCAAAAGCTTTTGGCTGGCCTCGGTGGTGATTGTTTCCGGCCCGAACCTGGCGGTGGTGGCCATCGGTCTGGTGATGAGCCCGGAAAAGACGGCGCCGTTTTTCGCCGCGTTGAAAACCGCGCAGCTGATGACGCTGCTGCTGCTGGCGGCTAACCTCGCCGTGACCCCTATGATTTCGCGCGCCTACGCTGAGGGCGCCCGCGGCACGCTGCGCAAAATCTGCCAGTCGGTTTCGGCGGCTGCGGGCGGGTTTGCGGCCCTGGGGATGGTGGCGTTTTGGGCCTTTGGGGGATTTGCCCTGAGCCTCTTCGGCGCAGGCTACGCCACCGCCAAACCCGAGCTTTTGATACTCTCGTTCGGCTTTGCCGTCAGCGCCGCTGGCGGGCCGAACGGCATTCTGATGCAGATGGCAGGCCAGGAGAAAGCATTCGCAAGGCTGTCGCTGATCTGGAATGCAGCCGGTTTGGCCGCGCTGGTCCCGGCGGTCTGGGCCTTTGGCACACTGGGGGCGGCGTCGGTCGTGGCGCTTTCGACCATCGCGTGGAATGTGCATGCCTGGTACCTGTGCCGCAGCCGCATTGGTATCGACCCAAGCCTGCTGGGGTTCATCCTGCCCCGGCTGCCGCAAGAGGATTGAGGACATGACGGATCGGACCAAACGCGTCGTCTTGGTGATGGACTACGGAGATGTGCGCGGGGGGCTTGAAAAGGTCTGCATCGAAAGCGCTTTGGCGCTTAAGGCCCAAGGCAAGGATGTTGTATTTTTCTGCGGCGTCCCGCCTTTGGATCCGCGCCTGGAAGCGGCCGGGATCGAGACGCACTGCCTGGGCGTCAGTGATATTGCCAGCAACGCGTCCCGCCTGGCAGCCATCAGGACAGGGCTGTGGAACAGGACCGCCGGACAGAAACTTGACCAAGTGATCCGTGACACAGACGATTTGAGCGCGACCGTTGTGCATGTGCATTGCTGGACCAAGAGCCTTTCGAGCGCGATCGGACCTGTGGTGACTGCGCCTGATGTGCGTCATGTCTTTACGATGCACGAATATTTCTTTGCTTGTCCTAACGGCGGCTTCTTCGATTATCCCCGCAACGGGATATGCGGCAAACGCGCCATGAGCCTGTCTTGCATGGTGACGAATTGCGATGTCCGCAACCCCGCGCACAAGGCCTTTCGGGTGGTTCGCCAGGGCATGCAAAAGACGTTTGGAAGGCTGCCACGCGGCGTGCGCAACATCATCTATATCTCGGAACTTCAGCACGAGGTGATGCGCAGCTACTTCCCGGCTGCGACGCGCTTTTTCAATGTCTCAAATCCGGTGATCGACGAAAAACCGGAACAGGTGGACGTCGCCGCCAATGAGGCGTTTGTTTTTGTCGGGCGGCTGGCTGCGGCCAAGGGGGGCGTGGAATTCGCCCATGCGGCCAAGGCCGCCGGTGTACGGGCGGTCTTTATCGGTGACGGTCCGCAAAAGGACGAGATCCGCGCGGCCTGTCCGGAAGCAGAAATTCTAGGCTGGATTGAAAGCAGCCAAGTGGCGGGCCTGTTGCGCGAAGCGCGCGCCCTGGTTTTTCCCAGCCTATGGTACGAGTGCCAGCCGCTTGTGCCGCTTGAGGCATTGGCAGCCGGCATTCCCGTCATCAGCGGCGATTGGACCGCCGGGCGCGAGAGCGTGGTGAACGGCAGGAACGGCATCATCATTAAGGACCTGGACCCGCAAGGCAGCTTCGGTGCCGCGCTGGCTGCTCTTAAGGATCCGGAGGCAGCGCGCCGTTACGGCAACGCCGCTTATCAGATGTTCTGGGCGGACCCGCTTACCATGGGGCGCCACCTGGACCGGCTGAATACGGTCTACGAGGCAATCTGATCCCGGGTGCGGGAGGGTGCCGGGCTTGCTTCGATATGCCGGCGCAAAAGCGCGATGTCTTCCTCTGCGAAGGCCGTGGTGTTCTTTTTGAACCAGACCTTTTTGATCATTCGCTTGAGCTTGATAGGCAAGAACTGCCGCAGCCGGTTTTTCCATCCTGAGCGAAGCAGCCAGACGTTGAGCCGTTCAAAGCGGACGGAATCGCCTGCGTTTTGCTCGTCCACGCTCAGATCAAACTTTTCTGGGTCGATCCCGAGGAAAGCGGCCACCTTGGCGAGCGCAGCTTCGGTATCCGCCACCATCTCCTCAAAGGTCATTTCGAGGATGTTTTCGGCAGGAAAGATGTTTTGGTAGTGCGCAATGGCGGCGTCATAGCGGCTCTGGCGGATCAGGAAACGCCCCGGCAGCGGCGTGGTGCCGTTGACCTCAAGCTCGATTTCTTCCCGCAAGCTGCGGTCCGATTGTCCCGAGCGCGTCGCCAGTTTGTAATGCGACAGCGCGCGGCCCACCGGATTTCGGGTCTGAATGATCAGCTTGGCGTCCGGGGCATACTCAAAGATCCTCTCCGCCGCGCCATCGCAATGCATATAAGTGGTGGAGCCATCAAGGCGGTAGCGCGCGTTGAGCCCCTGGAAGAGATATTCGTAGTGCGCCTGTTCGCGGAAAATCGCAAACTGCATCCGTTTGGCGGACTTGCGCGCCACATATGCCGCCGGGTCCACATCGTTAAGGTGGCGCATGGCCACGAAGTCCTCGGGGTACTCGTGCTGAGAAAAGAAATTCGGCTCTTTGATCGGGGGAATGTCAACGTCGGGATGGGATGCAAGCAAAAATGCCAGCTGAGTGGAGCCAGTGCGCGGGGCGGCGATCAAAAACAGGTTCGGTTTCATAGGTTGGGTCCGTAAAGGTTATGCAGCAGTCTCAGAGGAGGCCGCTTTTGAAAGGGCGGATTTCCGCAGGCCCGATCCGTAAAGGCGTGCCTGTAAGCTGGAAGGCATCATCCGGATCAAAGCCCGGGCAATGGCGTAGAAATATGCGGGGCTGGCCAGCCCGCGCTGAGAACGCACCGCGCGGGAATACCATTTCAATTCGGCGAGGCCGCGCCTGAGCGATGTGCGGCGCGCGTAGAAATTTGGGCCCAGCCGCCAGCTGAGCAGTCTGTCCGGGCAATTGCCAACATGGATGCCCGCCTCAAGCGCGCGCACCAAAAAGCCCAGATCTTCGGTGAGATAAGCCTCGGGGTACCGGATGGACGGGATGCGCAGCATCGCGCGGCGCATGCAGTACGCCGGATGCAGGATCGGGTTCATCTTCACGACAACAGTCTCGACGCTGGTCTGATCAATCGGAAAATCGCGTTCGCCGGTCACCGCTCCGGTCTCGTCAATGTCCCAGGCCTGGCATCCGATGAGGTCGAGGGTCGCATGGGCCTGCATATAAGCGATCTGCGCGCGGAACCGGTCCGGGTGGCAGATATCGTCGCCGTCCATGCGAAAGACGAAATCCTCGTCTTCAAGCCGCTCTATCAACCGGTTGAGCGACTTGGCGAGGCCAATATTTTCCTCGTTCCGCACGACCAGGTGAAAGCGCCAGTCGTTTTCCGACAGCCAGGTCTCATGCTCTTTGGGCAAGGGGCCGTCACAGCACAGGTAGATTCTGATCTGATCGCGCCGCAACCCGTTCTGGGTTTCCAGGCTGGCAAGCGCAAGATCGAGAAAGCTCAGATTGTCCGCCTTGTAGAGTGTCGTGATAACGGCAACTGTCACTCCCTCCAGCGTGGCAGTGTCTTGGTCGGTCTGTCCTGTCAAAGCGCTCTCCAATACCGGGGGCGGGCCTGAACGGCCGCGGGGAAATAAACAACACGAAAAGGTCTTCTGGATGATCAGCCCTAACTGGGCTTTCAACCCTGGTTGTTAATGCATGTGAGTTCGGAGTTCACCCCGTTTCAGGTCTGGTTTTCTGCGATGCTTTGGGAATCGGCGTGGAGTTGCTGCCAGCGCGGGCCTCTTGACCTGCCGGCGGATACTAAGGGGTGCCGAGAAAAGCTGGAGGCGCGGCGGATGACCGCCGGCGTGCGCCCATTTCCGGCCTGCGCGGCTATCCGATCCAGCCCTTACCCCTAGCCGCAATCAGTGCGGGATGGCGGCATCCTCCCTTGTCGGAAGCGCCCTGCAGATGCCTCCGGACCGGTGGTCTGGTGGCTCTGTAGTCACAAAGGTTAAAGAAGTCTCAAAAGTTCCGAAAATACTACTTAAGTTTATTACAACTTGGATGTAGGGAACCCATACCTATCCCATTTGTCGGGTGGGTTTTGGTTAAGACGTTTAAATCTCGGAGTGTTTGACGATGCAAGATTTTGCACTGACCGCGTACTCCATCGATGGATCTGTTGAATATCAAGGCCCTGGCTATTCTTCGCCGGGCTACTACTCCAGATCGGGTAAGCGGATTTTTGATATACTTTTTGCCCTTTTGCTGCTGCCCGTCCTTGTGCCTGTCATCCTTATTTTGTGGGGTGTTGTGCGCTTGGACGGCGGACCGGGATTTTTCGGGCATACCCGGGTGGGCCAGGACGGCAAGCTGTTCAAGTGCTGGAAAGTCCGCAGCATGGTGGTCGATGCCGAATCGCGGCTGCAGGCCCATCTGGACACCAATCCTGAGGCCGCCGCGGAATGGGAGCGTGACCACAAGCTGACCAACGATCCGCGCATCAACCGGCTTGGCCGGATCCTGCGCAAGACCAGCCTGGATGAACTGCCGCAGATCTGGAATGTGCTGAAGGGCGAGATGAGCTTTGTCGGCCCGCGCCCCATTGTCACCAAGGAGCTGCGGAAATACGGCAGCAGCGCGTCGGCTTACCTGGTTCAAAGGCCTGGAATCACCGGGCTTTGGCAGATCTCCGGCCGCAATGACATCAGCTATGATGAGCGGGTGGCGCTGGATGTGGCTTACCTGTACCGGCGCGGCTTCTTCAAGGATCTGAAAATCATCCTCCGCACAGGTGCAGCAGTGCTGGGCAGAACCGGCCGCTGAGCCCTGCACCGGTCCGCCGGACTTTCTTCTCAAAGCCCCTGCGTGTATGCGGGGGATGATGCGCGTGTGCGGCGCGCATCAATCAGTACGGTACTTGGGTATTCATGAAACAGACGCCTTTGAATGAAGCTTCCTTCCCTGTGCAGCGCCCCTCGCCCGCCGAAACTCCGGAAGACGATGCCATTGACCTTGGCGCCTTGTTCGCCACCCTGTGGCGCGGCAAGTGGATCATGCTGCTGGCGGCCATGGCGGCGATTTTCCTGGGGGGGCTTTACGCCTTTGTCGCAGCGGTGCCGCAGTACACCTCCAGCGCTGTGGTGATGCTGGAAACCAAGCAGCAAAGCGTGGTTGATCTGCAAAGTGTCGTCAGCGGCCTCTCGGGCGATTACGCCGAGGTCAACTCCGAGCTGGAGGTGCTGCAATCGCGCGGGCTGATGAACAAGGTCGTGGACGAGCTCTCCCTGATGGAGGATCCGGAGTTCAACGGGACTTTGGTTGAACCTTCGGCCCTGAGGACGCTGGTCTGGACGGTGAAATATCAAATCAAATCGCTGCTGGGACTGCACAAGCCGCCGGTGGAAATGTCCGATGAGATGGTGGAGCAGCTCATCCGGGACAGCGTGGTTTCCGCCCTGCTGGGCAAGGTTTCGGTGCGCAATGTTCCGAACACGCTGGTGTTCCAGGTCACGGTGCAGACCGAATCCGCCCGCAAATCCGCGCTGATCGCCGATACCATCGCGGATCTCTATATCCTCAATCAGATTGAGGTGAAGTTTGAGGCCACCGAGCAGGCGACAACCTGGCTGGCCGGCCGGGTGTCGGAGCTGCAAGCGGAGCTGGAAACCGCCGAGGCCAAGGTCAATGCGTTCAACGCCGATACCGCCCTGATTTCGCCGGAGGCCCTGCAGGCGCAGGAGGTGCAGCTGAAGGACCTGCGCGAGCGCATCGCTCAGGCGCAAACCGCCGAGCGCACGGCGCAGGCGCGCTATGAGGCGCTGCGCGCCGCCGAAACCCGCGAGGCGCAGGCAGAAGCTGCCCAGGACCGGCAATTGCAGCGCCTGCTGGCGCAGTCCGGAGGCACCGCCTCGGGAGAGGCCGCTTTTGACACCGCGTTCCAGCGCGTGCTGGCGCGCGCGGCACTGGAAGCCCGCCGCGCCGCGCAGCAGGTGCAGACGCTGGTGCAATCCGAAGCGGAACTGACTGAACAGACCGCACAGCAGAGCGCCGATCTGATCACCCTGCAGCAGCTCACCCGCGAGGCGGAAGCTGTGCGGTTGCTATATGAGTATTTCCTGACCCGCCTCAAGGAGACCTCTGCGCAGGAGGGCATCCAGAAGGCTGACAGCCGCATGCTGTCACAGGCGGTGATCCCGCTCCGCCCCTCGGCGCCCAGAAAATCCCTGATCCTCGCCATGAGCGGAGTCCTGGGGCTTATGACCGGGGCTGGTATCGTGCTGCTGATGGAAGCACGGCGCCGGGGCTACCGCGCTGCCCGGGAGCTGGAGCGCAAGACCGGCTACAGCGTGCTGGGGCAGATCCCGGTGTTCCCAGCCAGCGGGCGCCGCAAGGTGCTGGAGTATCTTGCCAGCAAACCGTCCTCGGCAACGGCGGAGGCGGTGCGGAATCTGCGCACCTCTCTGATGCTGTCCAACGTCGACCACCCGCCGCAGGTGGTGGTGATGACCTCTTCGCTGCCGGGGGAAGGCAAGACCACCAACGCGCTGGCGCTGGCGCAGAACTTCACCGGGATTGGCAAGAAGGTTCTGCTGGTCGAAGGCGATATCCGGCGCCGGACGATGACCGCCCAGCTCAGCAATGTGCCGCCGCAGGGCATTGTCTCGGTGCTGGCGGGAGACGTGCCGGCGGGGCAAGCCATCTTCCAGGATCCGCTCCTGGGCTGCGACATTCTGGCGGGGGAGAAGACCTCGGCCAATGCCGCCGACCTTTTTGCGTCGGAGCGCTTCCGTGACTTCCTGGAGGAGATGCGGCAGCGCTATGACGTCATTCTGATCGACACTCCGCCGGTACTGATTGTCTCGGACGCCCGGCTGATCGCCCGCAATGCGGACGCGGTGCTGCTGACGGTGAAGTGGGACGATACTGCCGAACAGGATGTGGCGGAGGCCCTGCGGTTGTTCCACACCGACAACCAGCGCCTGACCGGCATGATCCTGGGCCAGATCAATACCCGCCGGATGAAGCAGTATGGCTACAGCTATGGCGACTATGGCTCAAAATACTATGCCAACTGACGCTGCGATGCAGGAGAAACCGGTTTAAAAAATAACGGCGCGCTCCTGCTGGGCGCGCCGTTTTCCATTGCGGTCTGCGGGCCGCGGTTGCGGGTGCCTCAGTTGGTGCTGACGGTGCTTGTGGTGGACGGGGTCGAGCCGCCGCCTGCCGCGGCTGCAAGTCCGGCGGCAGCAGCGGCTGCCCCCAGCGCCGGTGCCACCAGCGGCACAAAGCCGGTGACGCCTTCCGCCTCTGCTGCGGAGGCAGCGTCTGCCAGCGCTGCCAGGCACTCATCATCGTCGGTGTTCTGTGTGTCTTCGCAGTCGTCCCGGGCGGTTGCAGGGCTGACACTTTGGGCAGCAGCGCCGGTCGCGGAAAGGGCCAGGGCCAAAAGGGTAATCCGGATCATCGTCAATCTCCTAAACCTATTCGCCGCCAAGCTATCATGCTCCGGGAGCTCTGCAAATGCTGCACTGCTGCAAAGCCGCTTTTGTGTGTCCTGAACCAGCATTTATTTGCTGCCTCCTTGCGCGGCCAGGGCCGCTGAAAACAGCAGTGGCCGCGCAGCCGGCTGTTTTGCGCCGGCAAGGGTTGCACTGCCGTCTCAAACAGGGAAAGAGACAGGCAGATTCGCCACAGCAGAAAGACATTTCCGGTCTTTCTTCCAGCCTGCGGGACAGTCCGCCGAAAAACGGATAAAGGGGCCGCAGGCCTGAAGTACATTTTTGATGGTATGACAAATTTGAATTTCCAGGGACGGCAATGGCTTTTGGCAGCCCTTACGGCTGCGGCCCCGGCACTGGCCCAGGCGCAAAGCACGTCGACTTACGGCACACCGGGATTGATCGAAACTCCTACGGCCGAAATGTATCCCGACGGCACCCTGGCTTTTACCAGCGGTATGCTGGATCAGACCCTGCGGGCCACCATGACCTTTCAGCTGCTGCCTTGGGTGCATGGCAGTTTCCGGTACGCGGTTATCGAGGATTTCGACGGTGACGGTGCCAACAACCGCTACGATCGCAGTTTCGACCTCCACTTTCTGCTGCGCGAGGAAGACGCGCGTGCTCCGGCCCTGGCCCTCGGCCTGCGCGACTTCGGCGGCACCGGGATCTACGCATCAGAGTATATTGTGGCCACCAAGACCATTCGCGACCGGCTGAAACTGACCGGCGGCATCGGCTGGGGCCGCATGGCCGGACGAGGCAGTTTTTCGAACCCGCTGGGGGTGCTGTCCAACCGGTTCAAAACCCGTGCAGATTCGAATGCCGGCGGTATCGCGGAAACCGGGCAGCTGGATTTCGGCAATTGGTTCCGGGGCGATGCGGCGCTGTTCGGCGGGGCCAGCTGGGCCTACAGCGACCGCTTGACCCTGCTGGCGGAATATTCACCCGACCTTTACACCAAGGAGCGGGACCGCATCGGTTTCGAGGTCAGCTCGCCGTTCAACTTTGGCGCCCAGTACCGTTTGAAGAACGGAGCGCAGCTGACCGCGGCCTATATGTATGGAACTACCCTGGGGCTCAGCTACAGCTATTTCATCGACCCGCGTCAGAGCGTGACGCCAGGCGGGCAGGGCGCCTCGCCGCCGCCGCTGCTGCCGATTGACCGAGTGGCGCTGGCCAGCTGGAACCTGCCTGATGCCGCCGCTGCACCGGACCGCCGGCAGCAAGTCCTGACGCGGACGCTGGAGCAGGAAGGGCTGCGGCTGGTCTACCTTGAGGATGCAGGGCAAACCCTGCGGATCGGGGTTGAAAACGGCACCTACGGCCAGGCGGCGCAGGCCATCGGGCGGGCGGCCCGGGTGCTGGCCAACACCCAGCCCGCTCATGTGCAAAGCTTTGATATCGCGCTTATGTCCAACGGTGTGCCGCTCAGCTCCGTGCGTATCAACCGCCAGGACCTCTATGAGCTGGAGCATGATCCCGACGGCGCCTGGCGCAGTTTTGCCCGGGCTGAAATTTCCGACAGCATCCCGCTGGCCGAAGGCGGTATTGCAAGCGGTGCCTATCCCCATTTCAGCTACCGGCTTGGACCCTATTTGCAGGCCTCTTTCTTCGATCCGGACGCCCCCCTGCGCTATGAAATCGGGGCCCGGCTTGGTCTCGATTACACCATTGCCCCGGGCCTCAGCCTGTCTGCCGGGCTGCGCCAGCCGGCTGCGGGCAACCTGGACGACAGCCAGCGCGAGTCGAATTCGGTGATTCAGCGGGTGCGTTCGGACTGGGGCCTTTATGCGCAACAGTCGGATCTGCGCATGGAACATCTGACCGCCGAGTATATCTGGCGGCCCGGCACCGATCTTTATGCCCGCACCACGGCAGGTTATCTGGAGACCATGTATGGCGGCTTGTCAGCCGAGCTGCTTTGGTTTCCGCCCGGCAGCCGCCTGGCTCTGGGAGCTGAGATGAATTACGTCAGGCAGCGCGACTTTGACGTGCTGTTCGGGTTCCAGGACTACTCGGTAGCGACCGGCCATGTCTCGGCCTATTACGATCTGCCCGGCGACTACCACGCGCAGCTGGACGCAGGCCGCTATCTGGCCGGGGACTACGGGGCCACAGTCACACTGGACCGCGAATTTGCCAATGGCTTCAAGGTGGGCGCCTTTTTCACCCTGACCACGGTCAGCTTCGACGACTTCGGCGAGGGGTCCTTTGACAAGGGGATCCGGCTGGAAATCCCGGTCTCCTGGCTGACTGGCCGCCCGTCGCGCGACCGGCTGGCGCAGGTGATCCGCCCGGTGCTGCGCGATGGCGGCGCCCGGCTCAATGTGCGCAACCGGCTGTATGGTGTCACCCGCGAGGCGCGGGCCCAGCAGCTGGTGCGGGGATGGGGGAGGTTCCTGCGTTGAGGCTGTTCCGCAATGCCCTGATCTGTCTTCTGCTCATGTCCTGCGGTGAAGCCCGGGATGAGTTTGAGCTTTTGCGCGGCGCGCTGCAGCCCGACGCGCCCCGGTTCCACCCGCGCGCCAATGCGCTGGCGTCGGTGCGGCCGATCCCGCCGCGGCTGGAGGTCGGTTTTCCCAGCCGCGACCTTAGCGGTGTCATGCTCTTGGAAACTGAGCGCGCAGGCGTGCAGACATGGCTTACCGCTGATGGCGCCACGATCACCCTGGAGCAAGGTTTCCTTACCTCCGCCAAGGGGTTCGGCTCCGGCCTGGCCGCCTCGGATGTGCGTCAAAGCGCGGATCTGGTACTGGCCGGGCGGGAGGGGACGGTGGAACGGTTCCACAGTTTTCTGAACGGCAACGACCAGATCGAACTGCACGCCTACAAGTGCGCGGTGACGCGTCTTGGGCCGGAGAGCATCTTTCTGCGCGGTCTGCCGGTTACCGCGCAAAAGCTGCAAGAGCGCTGCCACGGGGTAGCGGAAAGCTTCACAAATACTTATTGGGTGCGGCAGGGAGTCCCTGAGATCGTGCAATCCTCGCAGTGGACCGGCAGCTTCCTTGGCAACCTCTTTATGAAGACGGTTCCGGATGAGATTTGAATGTAAGTTGATTGGAGGACGCATCGTGCGCCGCATTTCCGTTGCCATCAGTGCTATGGCCCTGGCTGGATTGGTATCCGGCTGCTCAACTGTCTATCGCAGCCCGGCCGTGAAGGCCGGCGTGTCGGAGGCGGGCAAGGTGCGGGTGGTGGCCGTGACCCCGGAAACCGTTCTGGTCGCGAACCGCGCTGCCTATCAGCCCAAGACCCTGCCTGCCGTCTTCCAGATCTCTGCAGGCTCCGGCACCGGCGCCAGCCCGCGCGGGGCCGGCACTCTGCCCAATCCGCCCTCCACCCAGGACGGCAGCCGCCAGGGGCTGCGCCTGGATCCGCCGCCTCAGGCGGACCCCGGCCCCTATACCATCGGCACCGGCGATGTGGTGGTGCTGTCCACCCCGTCGACACAAGGAACTGTGGCGGAGCTGTCAGGGCTGCTGGCGGCCCAGAACAGCCGCAATGGCTATACCGTGCAGGATGATGGCTCGATCAACATCCCGGACGTGGGCCGGGTGCGGATTGCCGGCCTCACTGTGGACGAGGCCGAGGCGCTGCTGTTCCAGCGGCTGGTGGAGAGCCAGATCGACCCGACCTTCAGCCTGGAAGTCTCCGAGTTCAACTCCCGCCGCGTCTCCATCGGCGGCGCCGTTGGCAAGCCCGGCGTGCTGCCGATCACCCTGACGCCCCTCACCCTGGGCGAGGCGCTGGCCGCTGCGGGTTCGGTCTCGGTTGCGGATATCGACGTGAGTTCGGTGCGGATCTACCGTGATGGCCGCATGTATCAGATCCCGCTTGAGGATCTCTATTCCCGTTCCGAGCTGCAGCGCCTCAATCTGCTGGCCGGTGACTCTGTGTTCGTGGACACCGACTACGACCTCAGCCGCGCCGAACGCTTTTTTGCGCAGCAGATCCAGCTTCAGCAGACCACTCTGGCGGGCCGCCGCGCGGCGATTGATGAGCTGACCGCAGCGCTGACGCTGCGCCGCGCCGATCTGGACGAACGCCGCGAGAACTTCGCCCAGGCGCTGAAGCTGGACGCGGTGGAGCGGGATTATGTATATCTCAGCGGCGAAGTCCGCACCCAGGGCCGCTACACGCTGCCGTTCGGGCACAAGGCCACGCTGGCAGATGCGCTGTTCGACACCGGCGGCGGTATCGCCAAGGAAACCGGCGATGCCTCCGAGGTCTACGTGCTGCGCGCATCTGATGACATCCGCGAATTCGGTGCCGTCACCGCCTGGCACCTGGACGTGCGCAACGCTGCGCATCTGCCCTTGGCGGCCAAATTTGAGCTGCGCCCCGGTGATATCGTCTTTGTTGCCGAAAACCCGGTCACCCGCTGGGGCCGCACCATCGACCAGATCACGCCGTCGCTTATCACCGCGCCGGTCAATGCCTTAAGTGATTGATGCGCATGCACCCCCGCATTTCCGCGTCGTGATTTAAGGGCGGAAACTCCACCGGCAGCCCAGGGAGGCTTGGGCTGCACGTTATGTGAAGGATCGGACTGATTGAGCTGCCTGTCATTCCATTTTGGAATGGCAGCAGAACGCAATCTCATTGGCGTTGCACCAGGGTTTCGCGGATAACTGCACGCAGCCAGTGTTCCAAGGAGGCCGCATGGACCGCGCCCAGATCGTGCATCAGAATTTCCTCGACCGGGTTCAGGCTAGGACCCTGCCTGCAGGCGCTGCGCCCGCTGGGCCGCTTGCCGCGGAGGCGGCCGTTGGCACGTTCCGCGCGCAGGTCCTGAGCCGGGCGCTGGACCTGACCAGCCGGGCAATGCAAAAGGCGGGAGAGGGGTTTTATACCATCGGCTCCTCCGGGCATGAGGGGATGGCGGCGGTGGCGCGGGCGCTGCGCCCGACCGATATGGCGTTTCTCCACTACCGCGATGCGGCGTTTCAGATCGCCCGTGCCGATCAGGTGCCGGGGCAGCGGATCGCCTGGGACATGCTGCTGTCCTTTGTCTGCTCCAGCGAGGATCCGACCTCCGGCGGGCGGCACAAGGTGCTGGGCTCCAAGGCGCTGATGATCCCGCCCCAGACCTCGACCATCGCCTCGCATCTGCCCAAGGCGGTAGGGGCGGCCTATTCCATCGGCGCGGCAAAGCGGCACCAGCCGGAGCATCAAGTGCTGCCGGAGGATGCGATTGTCATGTGCTCCTTCGGGGATGCGTCGGCCAATCACTCGACTGCGCAGGGGGCGATCAACACGGCAGGCTGGACCTCGGTGCAGTCGACGCCGCTGCCGTTGCTGTTCGTCTGCGAGGACAACGGCATCGGGATTTCGACCAAGACGCCGAAAGGCTGGATCGAGGCCTCGATGGCGGGGCGGCCCGGCATCCGGTACTTCAAGGCGGACGGGCTGGATATTTACAACGCCTTTGCGGTGGCGCAGGAGGCGGCGGAGTATGTGCGGACCCGCAAGAAGCCGGCCTTTCTGCATTTACGCACCGTGCGGCTGTACGGCCATGCCGGGGCGGATGTGCCGACCACCTACATGGCGAAGGCAGAGGTGGAGGCGGATGAGGCCAACGATCCGCTGCTGCACTCAGTGCGGCTGCTGGATGAGGCTGGCGCGCTGAAGCCAGCCGAGGCGCTGAAAATCTACCAGGAGACCTGCGCGCGGGTGGAGCGGATCCGGGCTGAGGCGGTGAGGCGGCCGCATTTGAAGACGGCTGACGATGTCGTGGCCAGCCTGATCCCGCCCAAGCGGGCGTGCGCGCCGACCAACGGCCCCAGTGCCGAGGCACGTGCAGAGGCGTTCGGCAGCGACATGCGGGCGATGGAGGAGCCGCAGCCGATGTCGCGCCTGATCAACTGGGCGCTGACCGATCTGATGCTAGAGCACGGTGAAATCGTCATGATGGGCGAGGACGTAGGCCGCAAGGGCGGGGTTTATGGCGTCAGCCAGAAGCTGCAGCAGCGGTTCGGACCGGACCGGGTGATTGACACGTTGCTGGATGAGCAGTCGATCCTGGGGCTGGCGATTGGCATGGGGCACAACGGGTTTCTGCCGATCCCGGAGATCCAGTTCCTCGCCTATCTTCATAACGCAGAGGACCAGCTGCGCGGCGAGGCGGCGACTTTGCCGTTTTTCTCCAACGGGAAATTCTCCAACCCGATGGTGCTGCGGATTGCCGGACTGGGGTACCAGAAGGGGTTTGGCGGTCATTTCCACAACGATAACTCACTGGCGGTGCTGCGGGATATTCCGGGGCTGGTGATTTCCTGCCCGTCGGACGGGGCCGAGGCTGCGATGATGATGCGCGAGGCGGTGCGGCTGGCGCGCGAGGAGCAGCGGGTGGTGGTGTTCGTCGAGCCCATCGCGCTGTATCCGATGAGGGATCTGCACGAGGCCAAGGATGGCGGATGGATGCGGACCTACCCTTCGCCGGACCAGCGTATTGGCTTGGGAGAGGTTGGCGTGCATGGGGATGGCACCGATCTGGCCATCGTGACCTACGGCAACGGGCGCTACCTCTCCACACAGGCGCAAGCGGAGCTGGCGGCTCAGGGCGTGGATGCGCGGATCGTGGACCTGCGCTGGCTGGCGCCCTTGCCGGAAGCGGCGCTGCTGGAGGCGGTGAAGGGCTGCGACCACGTTTTGATTGTCGACGAATGCCGTACCACCGGCAGCCAGTCCGAGGCGCTGATGGCGCTGTTTGCAGAGCAAAGCGATATCCCCGCGGCGCGCATAGCCGCCAGCGATTGCTTCATCGCAACCGGACCCGCCTATGGCGCGACACTGCCGTCGAAGGACAGCATTGTAGCGGCTGCAATGACGCTGGCAGGAGGCAAGAAATGACCCGCACCGCTGTTCTGATCTGCCCTGGACGGGGCACCTACAACAAGGCAGAGCTGGGCTATCTGCACCGTTATCATGCGGACAAGGCGGCGCTGTTTGCGGGATTTGATGCGCAGCGGCGCGATGCCGGGCAGGAAGAGGTTACAGCGCTTGACGGGGCCACCCGGTTTTCTGTGTCGAAGTATTCGCGCGGGGATATTGCCTCGCCGCTGATCTACGCCTCGGCACTGGCGGATGCGCAGTCGCTGGCCAAGGATATCGAGGTGGTTGCGGTCACCGGCAACTCAATGGGCTGGTATATCGCGCTGGCGGTGGCGGGGGCATTGAGCCCTGAAGGCGGCTTCCGGGTGGTGAACACCATGGGCACGCTGATGCAGGAGCAGCTGATCGGCGGCCAGCTGGTCTATCCCTTTGCCGGGCCGGACTGGCAGAATGATCCCGTGCGCAAGGCAGAGCTGCTGGCGCTGGCGGCAGAGATCAATGCGCGCGAGGGGCATGATCTGGCGCTGTCGATTGATTTGGGCGGGCTGCTGGTGCTGGCCGGGAACGAGGCCGGGCTGGCAGCGTTCGAGGAAGCAGTGCCGGTGGTCGAGGACCGCTTCCCGATGCGGCTGGCCAACCACGCGGCCTTTCATACCGCGCTGCAGGCGCCGGTGGCAGCGGAGGGGCGCAAGCGGCTGGGGGCAGACCTGTTCACCCAGCCGGAGGTGCCGCTGATCGACGGGCGCGGGCAGATCTGGTGGCCGGGTGCGACGGATACTCAGGAGTTGTGGGATTACACGCTGGGGTATCAGGTGGTGGAGCCCTATGATTTCACCCGTGCGGTGCAAAATGCCGCCTGCGAGTTTGCGCCGGATTTGTTCATCGTGACCGGCCCCGGCACCACGCTGGGCGGCGCGGTGGCGCAGTCGCTGGTGCACTGCGGCTGGCAGGGGATCTCCGGAAAGGAGGCCTTCAAGCTGCGGCAGGCCGAGGACCCGCTCCTGGTCTCGATGGGGGATGAGGCGCAGCGCGGGTTTGTGACCGCCTGAGTACGGTGCCGGGTGCGGCGCTGGGGGAAGCTCCCGCGCCTGTTGCCTGCATCGAAGATGCCGGCAAAGCAGCCTTGGGCGTGGCCCTGCCCTGCGGGCAGGGTGGAAGGGGTTCTGCTGAGAATGCTTTCAGGAGCAGGTTTGCCCTGAAGGCCGGTTTCCAGCGTGGTTGATTCTCCCCGCCTCAAGGGGAAACCGCGCCAAAGCGCGGCGGCTGCGCCGCCCTTGACCCGGGGCTGAACAGGCAGGGGGGAGGTTATTCGGCCGCGGCTTGCGGTTCGGTCCTGGCGGCGAGGGCATAGCAGGTCACCGGCTGGGAAACATTGTGCAGGCTGACAGCGCCCAGCGGGATGCCCTGTGACGGGTCGCTCAGGATATCGCAGCTGACGACGACCGGGTGATTGACCGTCTTGCCGTAGTCGCCCAGCCGGGCAGCGATATTGGCGGCCTGGCCGATCACTGTGAAGTCCAGCCGCTCCCGCGAGCCGACGTTGCCATAGGTCACCCGCCCGTAGGCGATGCCGATGGCCGCCTCGCAGCGGTGGCCGTCTTCTTCGCCCGCGATCTCCTCCAGCCGGGCGATGATGGCGCGGGCGCTGTCCAGCGCCTGGGCGCGCGCCTTTTCCGGGTCGCTGCCGGCCGGGAACACCGCCAGCACAGCGTCGCCGATGAATTTCAGCACTTCGCCGCCGTGGTCATGCACAATGGTCGAGGCGGTCTCAAAAAACTGGTTCAGCAGCGCGATATAGTCCTGGCGGCCCAGTTCCTCCTCCAGCCGGGTGGAGCCGCGCAGGTCGCAGAACATGATGGCGGCGTCGATCTCGTCTCCGTCGCCCCGGCGGATTTCACCGCCCAGCACCCGGGCGCCGGTGCGTCTGCCGACATAGGTTTCCAGCAGGGACTGGGCATTTTCGCGCTGCATGAAAATCTCATAATAGCGGGCGATCACGTCGGAACATTCAAAGATCAGCCCCAGGTTGGCAGTGGAAAACCCGTTGGGGTGGTCGCTGGTCAGGGTCAGCACGTTGATGCGCCCGTCGGAGAACCGCAGCGGCATGGCGACATAATCGGTGGCGCCCTCCTTGCGCAGGTCTTCGAGGATCGGGAAGGCATCGTCGGAGCAGCAGCTGCCGAGCCGGTGCCGCACCCCGCCCAAGCCGTTGGACACATGCCGCAGGGGGCTGTTCTGGTAGGCCGGGTGGTCGTGGATCTCGTAAGACGGCGCGTAGGTGGTGACCTCGCCTGTCTTCCTTTGCCAGATATAGTTCTTGCCTGCGATCATCGGGTGCAGCGACCAGGCCATCACCGAGAGGCGGGAGAGGTGAATGCCCTGTTCCACCAGCTTTTCCGCCAAGGCGGCGGTCAGCTCCTCCGGGGCCGGAACCAATGCCGCATCGCGCAGCAGCCAGTCGATCACCGGACCGGAGATATTGCCGTAGTCCGGCATTTCCACATTGTTGCGGCCGAGGTCGAATTCAGCCTCCGCACCCGGCATGAAACCGATATAGCCGGAAATCGCCGCGGCTTCGGGCATCGCGTCCTCATAGGCCCAGACACCGTTCTGCACCCGGTCGCCGGGCAGCAGGATGTCGCGGTAGCTGGCGGTGCCCTTGAACGGGCAGAAGGTCTGCAAGGAGGTATGGCCGGAGAGCGGGGCGGTCACGTCTTCTGCCGGGAAATAAACCGCCGGGGTAAGGCGGGTTTCATACATGACCTTGGCGCGGGTGCTTTGCGCCAGGATGATGCCATTGCGCCGGGCAGTGACCAGTCCGTGCAGCGGCTCGACAACAATGCCGTAGCCCCGGTTGCGGATCTGCACCTGTGCATCCATCCCTAAGGTCCTCGTTCTTGTATGGCGTCCAGGACCGGCCGGCATGGGCCGGTTCTGATCTATCTGGGGTCTGCGGGCAGGAATTCCAGAGCGGAACACATGATGTTGAGCGAACCGGAGCAAGCAGTCAGACCATCCGGATCACGTCCTTGCTGATGGCCAGCACGTAGCCGCGCTTGGCGATGTTTTTGACCAGCAGTTCACTGACCATCTGATTGCCCAGCGTGTCCCGCAGCCGCTTGATCCGGGTGGCGCCGGCGGCCTCCTCGCAATCTGCCGACGTGCGGCCTGAGATGACCGCCTCGATCTCGGCGCCTGACAGCACATCGTCGTCCAGCCGGGCCTCGGCCAGAACCGACAGGGTTTCCATTGCGGCGGGCGTCAGCCTGAATCCCATGTTGTTGAGGTAGACAGTGTTTTCATCGCGGCTGATCAGCAGCTCATTGACCTGGATACCCGCCCGTTCGATCTGCGCCATGCGGCGGTTCAGCATCACCAGCATGCCCAGCACGGCCAGCGCCGCCACCATCATCGCGGTGGCGAATACCAGCAGCACAAAGATCACCATCCGGTAGCTGGTCAGCGTGTCGGCAAACGCGGTGCCGGACTGGGCCAGGATTTCCAGCAGCTTGATCTCGGCCTGGGCGGTCAGGTCGTTTTCGACAAACAGCCGCTCCACCCGTTGGTTGAAGGCATTGGCATCGGGCAGGGTCAGCAGCAGCACTGTGCCGGCGATCACCAGCAGCGCCACAATGGCGGCGATGCCGAAGGCGATCACCCTGCTGCCGGCGGCGCGCGCCTCAGAAACGGAGATAGTAGGATCCGGCATTGGCCCTCCTTTGCTGCAGGCCTTCGGGGCCGAACACGGACAGGACATTCAAGAGCTGCCATCCGCCGGACGCGATGCGCGCCTGGATTTCGCTTCTGGCGGCCTCTTTCTGGCAGGCGCCCGAAAGCTGGATCACGCCGTAGTGCAGACGCAACGGGTTGTCTTGCTTGGCCTTGTAATCGGCGTAGCACTCGGCGGCCTCGGCCGGAGTGGAAAGCGTCAGGAGGGCGGCCGCAAGCGCGGTGGTCAGGAGGTGCTGTTTCATAACGGCATCCTGCGGTTCTGCGGTGTGAAATTCAATAACCGCAGGGGGTTGGTCAGGCTGATATCTGATAACAACAGGCCGATATTGCCTGTCCGGAGCGGGCAGGAGCAGGCTGGGGTCATCAAGGCGCATTGGCTGCGCGACAATCTGATTTTGAGAAAGGTCCTGCTATGACCCGGACACACCGCCCGCAACCGCACCGCAAATTCATTGCTTTGATCGTAGCTGCATCCATCGCCATCACGGGTTTCTCAGCAGCCCCCGCCCGCGCCGATGAAGACGTCGCGAAGATTCTTGGCGGCCTGGCGCTGCTGGGGATCCTTGGTGCTGCGATCAAGCATTCGCGGGACAAGGATGACAATGCGGTGACGCATAACTACACGCAGCCGCACCACAACCATTCGCACGGCGGCCGCAATTACCGGGGCTACAGCCGCCATGACGGCTATGTGAAACCGCTGCCGCCCCGGGTGCGCCGCTATGACCTGCCGTCCCAGTGCCTGAAGTACTTCCCGCGCTACAGCGCCAATCATCCGCTGGTCGGCCAAGGCTGCCTCGAGCGCAGTTACGGCCACACCAAGGCGCTGCCGCAGTCCTGCCGGGTGACGTTCTGGAACGGCAAGCGCCATCGCACCGGGTACAAGCCCGGCTGCCTGAACAGCCACGGTTACCGGCTGGTGCGGCGCTGACACTGATTGCAGATTCGAGCAGCAGCAAACTGGGGGGCTTCGGCCCCCCTTTTTTTGCCGCCGCCCTTGCATAACCGGCAGGCATTGGCTTTGACGGAAGGATGACACAGCCCGACTACAGCCTTGAAGCCGCCGCCCTTGCCCAAGGGCACCTGAGGATTGCCGGAGTGGATGAGGTGGGCCGCGGGCCGCTGGCCGGGCCGGTGACGGCTGCGGCTGTGGTTCTGGATGCCGCTGCGATCCCGGAAGGTCTGAACGACTCCAAGAAACTGAGCCTTAAGAAGCGCGAGGCGCTGGAAGGCAAAATCCTGTCCTCCGCGCAGACGGCCATTGCCCATGCGACGGTCGAAGAGATTGATTCCCTGAACATTTTGCGCGCCTCCCACCTGGCGATGGAGCGTGCGGTGGCGGCGCTGGATCCGGCGCCGGATTACCTGCTGATCGACGGCAACCTGATCCCCAAGGGGCTGGTCCTGCCCTGCGAGGCGGTCGTCAAAGGCGACGCCAAATCGCTGTCGATTGCGGCTGCGTCGATCATCGCCAAACTGGCACGCGACCGGATCATGGTGGATTTGGCGCAACAGTTCCCCGGTTACGGCTGGGAGAAAAACGCAGGCTATCCCTCGAAACAGCACCGGGACGCTCTAGTTCAGTTGGGAGTGACCCCACATCATAGGCGCTCCTTTAAGCCGGTACACAATATCTTGTATCAAGAGTGAACCGTAGGGCGTTGTTATAATAAACAAATTGACCTCGAATCCGCGATGACTCATCCTGTGGACAACCAAATGAGCGCAAAAATGCGCCGCGGTTATGAGGCAGAGCAATGAATAAAACCATGACAAAGGGCGCGGCAGCGCTCCCTTTAAACACGATTATTGGCGGGGACTGCGTCGAGGCGATGAACAGTCTGCCGGCCAATTCGGTCGATCTGATCTTCGCGGATCCGCCGTATAACCTGCAGCTGAAAGGCCAGTTGCACCGTCCCGACAACTCCAAAGTTGATGCCGTGGACGATCACTGGGACCAGTTTTCCAGTTTTCAAGCATATGACCAGTTCACCCGCGAGTGGCTGAAGGCGGCACGCCGGGTGCTGAAGCCGAACGGCTCGATCTGGGTAATCGGCTCCTACCACAACATCTTCCGGGTCGGCGCAGTGCTGCAGGACGAAGGCTATTGGGTGCTGAATGACGTCATCTGGCGCAAGTCGAACCCGATGCCGAACTTCCGCGGCAAGCGGTTCACCAACGCGCATGAAACGATGATCTGGGCATCGAAGTCCGAGGGCGCGAAATACACCTTCAACTACGAGGCGCTGAAGGCGCTGAACGAAGGCATCCAGATGCGCAGCGACTGGGTGCTGCCGATCTGCACCGGCCATGAGCGGATCAAGGACGAGAACGGCGACAAGGCGCACCCGACCCAGAAACCGGAATCGCTGCTGCACCGGATCCTGGTTGGCGCGACCAACCCGGGCGACGTGGTGCTGGACCCGTTCTTTGGAACCGGCACCACCGGCGCGGTGGCCAAGATGCTGGGCCGCGAGTTCATCGGCATCGAGCGCGAGGAAGCCTACCGCAAGGTGGCGGAGAAACGCATCAAAGCAGTGCGCAAATTCGACCGCGAGGCGCTGGAGGTTTCCGCCAGCAAGCGCGCGGCGCCGCGGGTGCCGTTCGGCCAGCTGGTTGAGCGCGGTATGCTGCGCCCGGGCGAGGAGCTGTACTCGATGAACCGCCGCCACAAGGCCAAGGTGCGCGCAGACGGCACGCTGATCGGCGACAACATCAAGGGCTCGATCCATCAGGTGGGCGCGCATCTGGAAAACGCGCCCTCGTGCAACGGCTGGACCTACTGGTGCTTCAAGCGCGATGGCAAAACAGTGCCGATCGACGTGCTGCGCCAGCAGATCCGGGCCGAGATGCAGAACTGACGGCCACGGTTTCAGAACACAACAGTCTATTGCAGGCGCCTGTGCTGAATGCGCAGCCGCACACCTTGCCCCGCCTGCCCAAGGCGGGGTTTTTTGCGCCTGTGCGGCCCGATGCGCTATTCCCTGTGCATCGCAGGGCATTTATCTGAAGTGCCGGCGCTGCAGCAGCCAGCGCGCAGGAGGGAAAGCCAATGACCGATACCGCCTTTGCGTCCGGATCCAGCGCAGTTCAGGCGGCGGAGCGCGGCAGCTTGCAGCAGGCCGCATCCGCCGAAAGCAAGTTCGCAGAGGCGGCACTGGATGCGCACAAGCGGCGCGGCCTGCAGCTGGCGGTGCGGGCCCGCTGGATCGCGATGCCGGTTATCGGCGTGTTCCTGATTTTCATCAATCCGGCTTGGGAGATGCTGTACTATCAGGGGATTTTGCTGCTGTTGTGCCTGAACGGCTGGTTCATCAGCCGCGCCGGACGGGTCGGGAGGTCACGGGTGGAGCTGGCCCTGATCTTTGCCGATCTGCTGATTATGACCGTCGGCATGGTGGTGCCGAACCCGTTTGCCAGCCAGGAATTTCCCGTGGCCATGCAGTACCGGTTCGACAACTTTCAGTATTTCTTTGTTATTCTGGCGGCCGGCACGATGGCCTATTCCTGGCGCACGGTGATTGCGATGGGCGTCTGGACAGCAGCGATGTGGCTGGGCGCGCTGGCGCTGGCGTGGTGGTTTTCCAGCCCGCTTCCCGGTCTGAGCGAAGCTGCCCGCGCAGCTTTCCCCTGGGATCCGCATCTGCTGGCGTTTTTCGACCCCAATGATTTTGTCGTGCGGCTGCGGGTGCAGGAGGCCGTGGTCTTTGTGCTGGTGGCGGTGACGCTGGGTTTCTCGGTGCGCCGGTTCAACGGGCTGCTGCGGCGCAATGCCAGCCTGACGCGGGAGCGGGCGAACCTGTCGCGCTACTTTTCGCCAAATGTGGTCGAGCAGCTGTCGCAGAACGACGAGCCGCTGAAACAGGTGCGCAGCGAAAATGTCGCGGTGCTGTTCATCGACATCGTCGGCTTTACCCGGCTGTCAGCGGAGATGGATCCGCGGGTGGTGATTGATCTTTTGCGCGAATTCCACGGGCGCATGGAGCGCGAGGTGTTCCGCCATCACGGCACGCTGGACAAGTATCTGGGTGACGGGCTGATGGCGACCTTCGGCACGCCGGTGTCGGGTGTGCGGGATGCCAGCAACGCGCTGGCCTGCGCCCATGCCATGCGGGACTCGCTGGCGAAATGGAACCGGGAGCGCGCGAAACAGGGCAAGCCGGAGATCCGCGCCGGAATCGGCATCCATTATGGCGAGGCGCTGCTGGGCGACATTGGTGCCAACCGGCTGGAATATGCAGTGATCGGCATGACGGTTAATGTTGCCGCCCGGCTGGAGAACCTGACGCGCAAGTTGCAAGCCAGGATCGTAGTCAGTGAAACGCTGGCGGAGCAGGTCAAGGCGGAGCGGGCAGAGCCGGAGCTGCTGGATGGCGCCACCCGCCACCCCGGGCAGGAGGTCCGCGGGCTGGATCAGCCGATGACCGTCCTGGCCTGGGGCTGAGCCTTAGCGCGGCAGCGGGTTCTGCGCCTTGTTATAGGCGTGCCAGTCGGTGATCTCGGGATAGTACCGCTGCCGCCAGCGCCGCACGCGGGGGTTCATCACCCGGCGCCACAAGGGCGGAATCATCGCCGCGATGGTCATCACCGGGTAGCCATAGGGCAGCTGCGGCGCGTCAGCCTCGGTATAATTTTGCAGCAGCGGAAAGCGCCGGTTCGGCTTGTAGTGATGGTCTGAGTGGCGCTGCAGGTTGATCAGCAGCCAGTTCGACGCCTTGTGCGCCGCATTCCAGGAATGCCGCGGCTGGACGGGCTCATACTTGCCATCGCCCAGATGCTTACGGGTCAGCCCGTAATGCTCGACGTAGTTGACCACCTCCAGCTGCCAGATGGCGGTGCCGGCCTGCACCAGGAACAACAGCACGCCGGTTACCCCGCCCAGCAGCAGCGCCAGAAGCAGCATGGCCGCCTGCAGCGCCCAGTAGCGGAAGAACGGGTTGGAACGGTCGGTCCAGGGGCGGTTTTTCTTCGCCAGCTTTTCCTTCTCGGCGCGGAAGGCGGAATGCCAGCACTGCCGCAGCACCCGTGGATAGAAGCGGTGGAAACCCTCGTTGTAGCGCGCGGTGACCGGATCGCGCGGGGTGCCGACATAGCGGTGATGCACCAGCAGATGCTCAGACCGGAAATGCGAGTACAGCACCATCGCCAGAAGGATATCCCCCAGCCAGCGTTCCACCCGGCTGGACTGGTGCATCAGCTCGTGGCTGTAGTTGATGCCGACGGCGCCGGTCACCACGCCAACACCAAAGAAGGCGGCGAATTTCTCAAAGCCGTTCAGGTGATCCGCGCCGCTGACGTACCAGATCAGGCCGAACAGCGTGAGGAATTGCAGCGGCACCCAGGCCGCGGTCAGCGCCTTGTACCATTTCAAGTCGCTGTCCGGCGTCTGCGGATCGGCGTTTTCCAGATTTAGGCCGAACATCCCGTCCAGCACCGCAAACAGATGCCAGGTCACCAGCGGCGGCAGCAGCAGCGCCCAGCCCCCCTGCAGCGCGGCAATCCAGACCAGCGGCAGCAGCAGAAAGGACATCCAGAACGGCAGGGCGCTTTGCCAGCGGGCAAGGGTTTCGGGGGCAATCATGCCGGTGTCTCCCAATCAGTCAGCGCGCGTTTGCGCCGACCCTAGGCCCAAAGACCTGAAAACCCAAGAGCCGGGCAGCCTGACCTAACGCCCCTTGTAAAGGTCGAAGGCCTTGCGCATCACCGTGGGCAGGCTGGCAGGGCGGAAGTCGTGGCGGGGGAACAGCTCCTGATCCGCGGCGGGGTTGAACCCTTCGGGCAGTTCAGCGGTCATCACCTGCAGGATCAGGTGGAAGTGGGTGAAGGTGTGGCGCACCTCGCCGCCCAGGTCCTGCCAGTCCGCCGCAAAGGGGGGATTGGGGGCAGGGGCCTCATTCCACTCCGACCCCGGCCAGCCCAGCATGCCGCCCAGCAGCCCCTTGTCCGGGCGCCGTTCCAGCAGCCAGGTGCCCTGCGCGGTCTTGGCCAGGTAGACGATGCCGTACCGGGTGGGTTTCGGCTTCTTCGGTGTTTTCTTGGGCAACTCAGGGGCCGTGCCGGCCACCCGCGCCGCGCAAGGGTCCCGCCAGGGGCAGATGCCGCAGGCCGGGTTGCGGGGGGTGCAGATGGTGGCCCCCAGATCCATCACCGCCTGGGCATAGTCGCCGGGCCGCTGGTCCGGGGTCAGCTCTGCCGCGCGCTCTTTCAGCACGGGCTTCGCGTCAGGCAGGGGTTCGTGAATATCATGCAGCCGGGACATCACCCGCTCGACATTGCCGTCCAGCACGGTTTCCGGCCGGTCAAAGGCGATCGAGGCGATGGCAGCGGCGGTATAGGGGCCGATACCGGGCAGCTTGAGCAGCCCCTCATAACTGTCCGGAAAGACCCCCTCCCGCTCAGCGGCCACCGTGCGGGCGCATTTCAGCAGGTTGCGGGCGCGGGCGTAATAGCCAAGGCCCGCCCACTCGCTCATCACGTCGGCGTCCTCTGCCGCGGCCAGATCCAGCACCGTCGGCCAGCGGCTGGTGAAGCGCAGGAAATACTCCCGCACCGCGGCCACGGTGGTTTGCTGCAGCATCACCTCGCTCAGCCAGACCTTGTAAGGATCAGGACGGATTCCGGTGGCGCGCTCTGCCGGGCTGACGCGCCAGGGCATTTCGCGCGCGTGGATATCGTACCAGGCCAGCAGCTCTCCGCTCATTTCCCCGGCATTGCTGTTCAAGTCACGCATTCGTTATTCCCTGGCTTTCGGTTAGGCTGGCACCTGTACTCGGGCTCTTTACAATAGGGTACGCAGTCGAGCAAAAGCTAGATCATGGCATTCAGGCGCAGCACAACACGCGGGTTCGCACGAACCTCCAAGCTCCTCAACGAGCAGATCCGCAAGGCGGGAGAAAGCCGGGGATTCGCGGTGTCCCGGCTGCTGACCCATTGGGAAGAGATCGCAGGCCCGGATATTGCCGCCATGGCGCGGCCTGTGAATGTCGGTTATGGCCGCGGTTCCTTTGGCGCCACGCTGACGGTTCTGACGACCGGGGCCAACGCGCCGATGCTGGAGATGCAGAAGGAACGCCTGCGCGAGCGGGTGAATGCGGTTTACGGCTTCAACGCCATCTCGAAAGTGCGGATCACGCAAACGGCACCGACGGGATTTTCCGACGGCCGCGTGGAATTCAAATATGCCCCCAAGGTGCAAGCGCCGCTGCAGCCGGACCCGCAGGACGCTGCGGAGGCCAGCAAGGCAGCCGAAGGGGTGGAAAACGAAGAGTTGCGCGCCGCCCTGGAACGCCTGGGGCGCAATGTGCTGACAAAACAGAAAACGCAAGGAAAGGGGTTCAAATGACCCGTCTCATGTCTGGTGTGTTTGCCGCAGTTGCGGTGGTTGCGGGCGGTTATGCCCTTTCCGGGTTCAACGGCCAGAGCAAGCTGCCGGAAAATCCGCTGGTCGGCGCTGCCTTTGCGCAAGAGGCCGAAGTGGACACCTCGACCATCACCGAGATGACCCTGGGAGCTGAGGACGCGCCGGTCACGCTGATCGAATACGCGTCCTACACCTGCCCGCACTGCGCCAATTTCCACAACACGGTCTTCAAGCAGCTGAAGGAAGACTACATCGACACCGGCAAGGTGAAATTCGTCTACCGCGAGGTCTACTTTGACCGTTACGGACTGTGGGCGTCGATGATCGCGCGCTGCAACGGGGCGGAGAAGTTCTTTGGCATTTCCGATCTGATCTACAAGGGCCAATCTGAGTGGGCGCGCGCCGGCGGTGCATCTGAAATCGTTGATGAGCTGCGCAAGATCGGCCGTCTGGCGGGTCTGGAGAACGAGCAGCTGGAAGCCTGCCTGCAGGACGGCGAAAAGGCGCAGACCCTGGTGACCTGGTATCAGGAGAACGCGACCGAGCACGGCATCGAGTCGACGCCGTCCTTCATCCTGAACGGCGAGAAGATCTCGAACCAGTCGTATGAAGAGTTCAAAAAGCTGCTGGACGCAGAGCTGGAAAGCTAAAGCGCTCCGCTGCAAATATGGAAAGCCCGGGCCGTGTGCCCGGGCTTTTTTCTTTTAGCGGCCACAGCGAATCCTGCGGCTAACCCCGGTGCGGGTCAGGGCGCGGGCGCAGCTTTCCGCAACAGGTCTCTCAGCGCGTCATCCCCGGCAACCCGCAGTCTTACAGGCAGGGTGATCACCTTGCGGCGGAAGCTGTCGGGCAGGCGGACGGCATCCTTTTCCGTTGTGACCAGCTGAGCATTCCGCAGCTTGGCTTCATTCTCCAGCCGGTTCAGCAGTGCCGGGGTCAGCGGCTGGTGATCGTCCAGCGCCTCGGCCCGGGCAATGTCCGCCCCAAGGCTGCGCAGGGTGTCGAAGAATTTCTGCGGATGGCCGATGCCGGCAAAGGCCAGAACGCGGGTGCCGATCCAGGGCATACCCGTTTGCAGAGGCTCCAGCGCGCCGGTGAAATGCGGCAGGCCCTGCAGCTGGCTGCCCCAGGCGGCGGCGAATGCCTGCTGGGCCGCCTCCGGCCCGATCGACAGAACAGCATCCGCGCGTTTCAGCCCGTCGGCCACCGGCTCCCGCAACGGACCGGCCGGCAGGCAGCGGCCGTTGCCGAACCCATGCTGCGCATCCACCACGATCAGCGACAGATCCTTGGCCACCGAAGTATTCTGAAAGCCGTCGTCCAAAATGATGACCGTCGCTCCAGCTGCGGCAGCGGCACGGGCGCCAGCTGCGCGGTCCTTGGCAACCCAGACTTCGCCAAAGGCGGCCAGCAGCAGCGGCTCATCGCCCGTCTGCGCAGCCTCATGCTTGCCGGGAAGCACCTGCACCGGCCCCTCCAGCGTGCCGCCGTAGCCGCGGGTCACCACATGCGGCTCATGCCCCTGGCTGCGCAGGGTTTCGAGAAGCCAGATCACCGTGGGCGTCTTGCCGGTGCCGCCGGCGTTCAGGTTGCCGGCGCAGATAACCGGCACGCCGGGTGCGGCTGGGCTGCCCTTGGCGATTCTTGACGCGGTGGCGCGCGCATAGGCCCATCCAAGCGGCGCCAGCATGGCGGCCCGCACATCGAATTCGCCCGGCGGCTTATGCCAGAAATCAGGTGCCCGCATCGGAATCCTCGCGCTGGTCCAGCAGGTCCTGAACCTTTTCCAGAAGTGTGTCGGTCGTGGCCGCGCTTTCGGTCACGCTTTGCCAGCCGGCCAGCGCCATCTCTGCCGCCTTGTCCGGCGCCGACATTGCGACCACGGCATCGGTCATTTCCTCCTGCGTCCGCACCGGCCGGGCAGCGCCGGCCTTGGCCAAGCGCTCGTACAGGTCGCGGTGGGCGTGGATGCCGGGGCCGTGCAGCAGGGCCGAGCCCAAGGCAGCAGCATCCAGTGGCGACTGGCCCTGGGCCGCGGGGTCCAGGCTGCTGGCGATCAGCGCAACCGGAGACAGCCGGTACCAGAGGCCCAGATCCTCGCCGCCGGTCAGCAGCACCTGCGTGAAATCCTCCGGCTCGCCGCCGGTCTCCCAATCGGCGAAGGACAGCCCGCTGTCCTGCAGCAGGCTGCGGGCGGCGTCCAAGTCCGCGTGATCATCCAGCGCGATCACCAGCAAGAGCCGGTGCAGCAGCCGCAAGGCGCCCCGGTGGGCGTCCAGGATGCCGGCCAGCTCGCTCAGCTTGACATGGGCGGCCAGCCAGACCGGGCGGCTGCCCAGGGTCTGCTGCATCGCGGCCAGTTCATCATCGTTGCAGCCGGGCGGAATAGCGGAAACCCGCAGCTTGCCGGCCAGCTCTACCCGCTCCGCCGGAAAGCCGGTCCGGACCAGCCGCGCCTGCACCGCCTTGGACGGGGTCAGGATGCAGGACAGGCCCTCCAGCAGGCGCCGCCGCTGGTCCGGCAGCCAGCGGCTGGCCCGGTTCGGGACTTCATCCTCCAGCAGGTCGGCCAGCAGAACCCCGGTGCCCTGCTCGCGCAGCTGCCGCAGCATCACCCGGCGGGCGGGGGGGCCGGTCCAGATGCAGGCGTCAGGCTGCCAGTGGCTCAGGAAGTCCCGCGCCTCCGCCGGGGTGTCTTCAGCCAGCGGGCCGACGGGAACATCGCAGCCGACGGTGCCGGTCAGCCGCAGGTCCGGCTCCCAGCTTGCCAGAACCGACAGGTCCGGGCGCAGGTTCTTGAGACGGCGGCCGATATCGCACAGCGCCAGGTAGCGCTCAGGCGTGGTTGCGTGCACCCACAGCAGCTCGCCGTTGGGACGGGGCTGCAGCACGGATTGGCGGCTGGGAGCTGTGGTTCGCCGTTGCATCTGGTTCGATCTGAAATTTCCGGCCCAAGGTATCGGCAACATGCGGGTTTGTCTGTGAAAAACTTGTCGGTGCTGCGGCCGCGGCTGCTACCGCGGCTTAAGGCCGCGCGCTGTCAATGTCCAGTGATGCCGGGGCTGTCCGGGTCCAGCGCGCTCAGCAGGGTCCGGTGCAAGGCGCGGCTGCCGGCCACCACGCCGTTCAGGCGCGGGGCCGGGTTGTTGAAGCGCAAGGGGGTGCCGGTCCTGTCGGTGATGGTGCCGCCGGCCTCGCGCAGCAGCAGGTCGCCCGCGGCGATGTCCCATTCCCAGCTGGGCCGCAGCGTCAGCATCGCGCCGAACCGGCCGTCCGCCACCTTGGCCAGCCGGTAGGCCAGCGAGGGGCGGTAGCTGCGGATGAACGCGGGCGGGGTGCCGCCCAGCCAGTGATGCGCTTGCAGATTGGGCTTGGCGGCCAGCACTTCCGTTGCGGCCAGATCAACGGCGGCGGACACTTGGATCGGGGCGCCGTTGCAGGCGGCGCCCTGGCCCTCGGCTGCGGTGTACATCAGCTCCCGCTGCGGCAGGTAGATCACCGCCGCGGTCACAACGCCTTTTTCCGCAACCGCAATGGAATGCGCCCAGGTGCGGGAGCCTTGGGCAAAGCTGCGGGTGCCGTCGATCGGGTCGATGATGAACACCCGGTCCCGTGTCAGCCGCGCGGCGGTGTCCTCTGTCTCCTCCGACAGCCAGCCGTAACCGGGGCGCGCGTTTTGCAGCATGTCTTCCAGCATGGCGTTCACGGCCAGGTCTGCTTCGGTCACCGGGCCTGCGCCGCCGGGCTTGTCCCAGCTTCTGGCCTCGGGACCTGTGAAGCGGCATGCGATGTCTCCGGCCAGTTCCGCCGCTTTTACAAGCAGGGGAAGGTCAGTTGCCGGCAAGTGTCATCCCCTCGACCAGCAGCGACGGCACCACGGTGGACAGATACGTGCGCGCGTCATTGGCCGGAACAATCCGGCGCAGCATGTCGTGCAAGTTGCCCGCGATGGTGCATTCGTTCACCGGATAAGCGATCTCGCCGTTTTCCACCCAGTAGCCTGAGGCGCCGCGGGAATAGTCGCCAGTGTTGGGGTTGATGGTGGAGCCGATCATCGAGGTGACCAGCAGGCCGGTGCCCATCTGTGCGATCAGTTCCTCGCGGCTGGCCCCGCCCTGGGTCAGCGCGATGTTCCAGGTCGAGGGCGAGGGCACCCCGCCGATGCCGCGGGCGGCGTTGCCGGTGCTTTCCAGACCCAGCTTGCGGGCGGAGGCAAGGTCCAGCGTCCAGCCGGTCAGCACGCCGTTGTCCACCACAGTGCGGCGGCGGGTCGGCAGCCCCTCGCCGTCAAACGGGCGGGAACCGGAAATGCGCGGGCGGTGCGGGTCCTCGATGACCGAAAGCGTTTCGGGCAGCACCTGCTGGCCCAGCGAATCCTTGAGCCAGGAGGAGCCGCGGGCAACGGCCGCGCCGTTTGCGGCCGACATCAGATGCCCGATCAGGGAGGAGGAGATGCGTTCGTCAAACAGAACCGGAAAGCTGCCGGTCTTGGGCTTGCGCGCGCCGAGCCGGGCAACGGCCCGTTCGCCGGCGGTTTTGCCAATGTCCTGAGCGCTGCGCAGATCCGCCTGGAAGGTGCGCGAGTCGCCATCGTGGTCGCGCTCCATGCCAGTGCCGGTGCCCGCAATCCCGGTGCAGGACAGCGACCGGCCAGTGCGCTGGTAGCCGCCGGAGAATCCGTTGGTGGCCGCCAGATGCACCGCATGGCGGCCATAGCCCGCCGCGGCGGATTGCACTTGGGTGATGCCGTCAATGTCATGGCAGGCAGCCTCTGCGGCCAGGGCATCTGCCTGCAGGGCGGCGGGTTCCGGCTCGCCGCTGGGGTCTTCAAGCTCCAGCGCGCCCAGGTCCCAATCCTGCGCCAGCTGCGACGGCTCGGCGAGGCCGGCATAAGGGTCTTCCGGTGCTTCCCTGGCCATCGCCACGGCCCGTTCGGCCATGGCAGCGATGGTTTCCGGGCGCATATCCGACGACGATACCAGCGCCTGCCGCTTGCCCACAAACACCCGCAGGCCCAGGTCGGTGCCCTCAGAGCGCTCCGCATGCTCCAGCTTGCCCTCGCGCACTTCGATGCTGAGAGAGCTGCCCTCGGCAGCCATGGCATCAGCGGCATCCGCGCCGGCCTTGCGGGCGGCGTCAATCAGGGCGTGGCAAAGCGCTTCGGGGGACTGGGTCATGGGCACCTTCTGTTCTGCTCTGTAAAAGAGCTATCCAGTGAGGCGGCCTGCCGCAAGTGCGGGCTGTAAAAAAGGGGGCTGCGCATGGCAGCCCCCTTACAGATCCCGTCAGGTATTTGACGGTTATTTAATGCGCTGGCCGTTGGCGTGAATCTGGCCGTCTTCGGAGATTTCGATCTTCGAGGTCAGCGTGTCCTCACCCTCGCCCGGCACTGCCAGCATACCCATCATCATCCGTGCGCCCATGGCGTCGCCCTCGGTCATCAGGCCCATCTGGATCAGCTTGTCGATCAGGGTATTGGCACCGGTCAGCTTGAGGTTGGCCTCGCCCGAGGGGGCGGGCATGCCGTCAAAGCTGGTCAGGTCCTCGTTGTCGAAGGTGAAGTCGCCGGTGCCGGTCAGCTCAGCGCCTGCGGCAGAGACCTGCAGCTGCTTGACGGTCAGCGCGTTCAGTTCGCCGGGCTGTGCCTCGCCTGCTTCGACAGATTCCATCGCTTCCGGGTCAAACATGTCAAACAGCACCTTGCCCTTGCCGGCCAGGTCCAGAACGACGGTGGCCGGGTCATGCGGCAGCTGGCCGGTCGGATCGACCATGCCCCACAGCATCTCCGGAACCGCAAAGTCGCGCAGGGTGACGCCCAGGGCGAAATCCTGCTCTTCCTCGGATTGGGCAAGCGGCATCATCAGCTTGAACCCGGCTTCCGCCATGCTGAGCGCCAGCGGGAAGGGGATCTCTGACCCGGTGATGTTCACATTGGTGCCGCTTTGCGACAGGTCATAGGTCAGGTGCTGGTTGTCCATCGCCACCGCGACCGAGCCGCCCTCGGAGCTGCTTTCCATGGCAAAGGTTTCGCTGCCGTCCTGGCCGGAAATCGAGCCGTTGCCGCCGGCAAAGGTGAAGGTGCCGTCAAAGGCAAAACCGGCCTCCAGCAGCGCCGCCATGTCGGGGGCGTCGAGACCGGCCGGAACGGTGCTGGTGCCCTTGAAGCTGAGCCCCTCCAGCGCGCCCTTGAAAGACCCGTTGCCGTTGCTTTCCGGGTCCTTGAAACCCATGTCGTAGCTGAGGCTGGAGGCGGACAGCGACTGTTTGTAGGTGCGCACATCCGCGATCGTCATGTCGGTCGTGGTGGTCACATCGTTCAGGGTGACCAGGACATTCGCCACGCCGTCCGGCACGGCCTCACCATCGGCGGCCAGCTCTGCCAGCGTCATGGTGACCTTGGAGGAGCGGTAATCATAGCTCATGTTTTCGGTGTCGCCGGCCACCGTCATCGGCGCGCCGTCGTGAGTATAGATCAGCTTGCCCGAGAATGTTTCGCCGTCGCCTGAGAATTCGAACCCTACCGGAAATTCCGCAGGCAGCAGCAGGTTCACGGTGCCATCGCCGTTTTCCACGAACTGAATTTCCGGGAGGCTGACGGTGCCGGACCCGTCCTCTTCGGGGATCGGCATGACCATCGACACATCGGAGACGGTCAGGGTGCTGCCGGAAACGGATTCGGTGCCGGACACGGTATAGCCGGTGCTGGTCAGATAGGCTTTCCATTCGGCCCAGACATCCTGAGCGCTCAGATCGGCCAGGGCGCCCTGCGCTGAAACAACCAAAATTGCCGCTGCGGCACCGCCGCGCGCAAAAATTCGGGACATTAGAGAACCTTCCTCTGTGAGATAATTGAAATCATCGTCGGCCCGGCGGGCAGTGCCGTCAAGGGGGCCATGGGCTGGACCGTTCCCCGTAACCGCTTTACCACTTGGGTCAGCAGCCACTTGGAGGGACAGCGGATGGATTTCAATGGAAAAACAGTTGCAATTACCGGGGCCAGCCGGGGCATCGGCGCGGATGCAGCCCGGGTCTTTGCCGCTGCCGGGGCCAATCTGGTCCTGCTGGCAAGAAGCGGCGGGGCGCTGCAGGACCTGGCGGCGGAGATCGGCGGGAATGTGCTGACCTTCGCCTGCGATGTGGCTGACTATGCCGCGGTGGAGGCGGCGCTGGCTGAGGCGCACCGGAAATTCGGCAGCCTCGATGTCCTGATCAACAATGCCGGGGTGATTGAGCCGATTGCCAGGCTGGAGGCGGCGCAGCCCGAAGACTGGGGCAAGCTGATCGATATCAACGTCAAGGGCGTGTTCAACGGGATGCGGGCAGCGCTGCCGCTGATGAAGCCCGCAGGCGGCGGCACCATCATAACCGTCAGCTCCGGCGCGGCGCACCGGCCGCTGGAAGGCTGGAGCGCCTATTGCACCTCCAAGGCGGGGGCGGCGATGCTGACCAGCGCGCTGGATCTGGAGGAGCGCGGCAACGGCATCCGCGCCATAGGCCTGTCACCGGGCACGGTGGCCACCCAGATGCAGCGCGAGATCAAGGCCAGCGGCATCAACCCGGTGAGCGAGCTGGAGTGGGAGGACCACATTCCCGCCGAATGGCCCGCCCGGACGCTGATGTGGATGTGCACAGCCGACGCGGACGATTATGTCGGCGAGGAAGTCTCCCTGCGCGAGGACAGCATCCGCCAGAGGGCCGGTTTGGTATGATCGGTCTGGACATAGCGGACAGCGGCCTGTGGACCATCACAATCAACCGCCCTGACAAGGCCAATTCGCTGACGGAAGCGATGCTGACAGAGCTGGCAGAGATTGCTAAACGCGCGCAGGAAGCGCGCGGGCTGATCCTGACCGGCACCGGCAAGGTCTTCAGCGCCGGTGCAGATCTGGACGAGGCGCGGGCCGGTCTGGCGACTTCTCCGGTGTGGGAGCGGCTGTCGAATGCGATGGCCGCTGTGCCCTGCCTGAAGGTGGCCGCCCTGAACGGAACCCTGGCAGGCGGCGCCAACGGCATGGCGCTGGCCTGTGATATCCGCATTGCCGTGCCGTCAGCCAAATTCTTCTATCCGGTGATGAAGCTCGGCTACCTGCCCCAGCCCTCGGACGCGGGCCGGATGGCGGCGCTGATCGGGCCTGCCCGCACCAAGATGATCCTGGCGGCAGGACAGAAGATCACCGCGCAGGAGGCCTATGATTACGGCCTCGTCGACCGGATCGTGGAGCCGGAGGCGCTGATGGCCACCGCGCATGAGCTGCTGGCGCATTCGCTGGAGGCCAGGCCGGAGACCGCCGCCGGGATCCTGAGGATGTGCCGGTGAAGCGGCTGTCCGGCGTTCAGCTGCAGGTGCAGGATCCCGAACGGCTGGCCCGGTTCTATTCGGATGTGCTGGGCATGACGGCGCGCAGCGAAAACGGCGGCTGGCGCGCAGGTTATGCAGGGGCGGACGCCGATCTGGTCCTGCAGCCGGGCGGCCGCCCGGTGCAGCATTCACGGGATGAGCGGTATTGGAAAATCGGCATCTGCCTGCCCGATCTGGACACCGCCTGCGAACAGCTGCGGCAGAAGGGGATAGAAGTTTCTGCCCCGCACCAGTTCCGCAACATCGGCTATATGGCGCATCTGCACGATCCCGAAGGCTTTGCCATCGAGCTGCTGCAGCACGACTTCCAGGGCCAACGGCCTGACGGGGCAGGCGATCCGGCGCTGCCGCTGGGCGGCGGGGCGCATCTGGGTCAAATCACCCTGCGCACCGGCGACATTGCCGCCGAGCTGGCCATGCGCGCGGACATGACGCTGCTGTCGGTTCAGGACGTGGCTGAGTTCGGCTTTGACCTGCACTTCCTGGCCTATACGGACGAAACCCCGCCGGATCCGGATCTGCAGGCTGTTGGCAACCGGCCGTGGCTGTGGAAGCGGCCGTATACGACGCTGGAATTCCAGCATATTGCCGGGGCGGACTTGCGCGACAGCCCTGCCTTTCTGGGGCTCGAAATCACTTAACGCTTACGCCGCTTGCCAGGCACGCGGGAGCGGAAGCCCGGTGGGCGTTTCTGCACCCAGGCAATGAACTTGGCCAGCCGCGGGTGTGTTTTCAGCGCTTCGGGGGTGCTGTATTCGCGGGCCAGCTCCGCCTCGGTCAGCGCCGCATGGATTTCGCGGTGGCAGATATCATGCAGCAGCACGGTCGGCCCGCCCTTGCCTCCTTTCAGTTTTGGGATCAGATGGTGCAGGCTTTGCGGGACACCGTCTGGGATGGGACGGCCGCAAAGCGGGCAGACCGGATCGGACATGTGCGGGCCTCTTGCGGTTTCGTGCGGTGAATAGACACGCTGGCGGCAGGGGCTGGCAAGGGGATGGTATGACGGAAACGTGGGACGCAGTGGTGATCGGCGCCGGGCCTGCGGGGCTGATGGCGGCAGAGGAGCTGGGCCGCGCCGGGCACCGGGTGCTGGTGATCGAGGCCAAGCCGTCGGTGGCGCGCAAGTTTCTGATGGCGGGCAAATCCGGCCTGAACCTGACCAAGGACGAACCTTTTGAACAGCTGATCACGCAGTATGGCGGCGCGGCGGGCTGGCTGGGCCCGATGATCCGCGCCTTTGATGCGCAGGCCGTGCAGGACTGGGCGCAGGGTCTTGGGAGCGCGTTGTTCACCGGATCGACGGGCCGGGTGTTTCCCACGGTGATGAAGGCCTCGCCGCTGCTGCGTGCATGGCTGGCGCGGCTTGACGGGGACGGCGCTCAGATCCGCACTCGCTGGCGCTGGAGTGGATGGGACGGTCCGGCGCTGGCCTTTGAGACGCCGCAGGGCCCGCAACGGATCGAGGCCGGGGCCGTGATTCTGGCGCTGGGCGGCGCCAGCTGGGCACGGCTGGGCTCGGACGGGGCCTGGGTGCCGTATCTGCGTGAAGAGAGCGTGAAAATCGCGCCGTTCCAGCCAGCCAATACGGGGCTTCTGGTCGAGTGGTCCGCGCATATGAAGCCTCAGTTCGGCCAGCCGCTGAAGGGTATCGCGCTGCGCGCCGGCAGTCTGGTATCGCGCGGCGAAGCGGTCATTTCAGAACGCGGCTTGGAAGGCGGCGGCGTTTATTCCGTCTGCGCGGCGGTCCGGGAGGGCGCCGTATTGCACATGGATCTGCTGCCGGACCTGGACGCGGCGGAGATTGCCCGCCGTCTGTCCCGCCCGCGCGGCAAGGCGAGTTTTTCTAACCATTTGCGCAAGGTGCTGAAGCTGGGGCCTGCGCGAACGGCGGTGTTGCAGGAATTCGGACGCCCGCTGCCGCAGGAGGCGCAGGCCCTGGCGCAGCTGATCAAGGCGCTGCCGGTAAAGCACGCAGGCCTGCGCCCGATGGATGAGGCGATCTCCACCGCAGGCGGGGTCTGCCGGGATGCACTGGATGACACCCTGATGCTGAAACAACTCCCCGGAACATTCTGTGCCGGGGAGATGCTTGATTGGGAGGCGCCGACGGGCGGCTATCTTCTGACCGGATGCCTCGCGACCGGGCGCTGGGCAGGGCGGGCTGCGGCGGATTATTTGGCCAGCGCTGCAACCCGCTGAAACGCCTCGCGCTCCCGCATCCGCTTGCCGTAGTCCTGCAGTTTCTCCCCCTCGACAGGGAACTTGGCGCTGCGGGCCCAATTCAGGCAGTGGGTGCAGATGATGTCGGCTATGGTGAAATCCTCCCCCATCAGGAAGGGACCGGCCATATTGCTTTCGAGCCGCGCCAGATTGTGGCCGAATTCCCATTTCAGGCTGCCTTTCACCTCCGGCACCCGCTGCTCTTCGGGCAGGATAAAGCTGTGGCGGGCCGCAGCCCACAAGACGGCGTCGATTTCGTCCAGCAGCAGATGAGTCATCGCGTCCTGCTTGGCGCGGGCCACGGTTCCGGCGGGTGCGGTCAGCGCACCGTGTTTGTCAGCCAGATAGGTGATGATGGCGGTCGAATCGGTGATGACCTCACCCTCCGCCTGCAGCACCGGCACCTTGCCCGAAACATTCAGCGCCTGAACTTCCGGGCTGCGGGGGCCGTGCTGGCTTAGCTCGTAAGGTTGGCCAAGCTCTTCAAGGGCCCAAAGCACCCGGAAGGTTCGGGTGAGCGGGGTGCCGGTGACGGTATACATCGTCTTTCTCCTGTTCTTGTGCTGTTAAGATGGGCAGCAGACCAAGGCGGATCAAGCGGGACGGTGCGTAGCCAAATCAGCGGGCGCGGCCCAGCATTGCCAGCCGGATCAGCGCCCGTTCCATCAGCGCCAGCGCCGGCGCGGTCTGACCGGCAGAGCGCAATGCCAGATCGGTGTCGGTGATGAGCGTCAGCGCGGTTTCCAGCCGGTTCGCGCCCCAGTTCTGCGCCTGCCGCAGCATCCGGTCGCGGCGCTTGCCATACAGCGGCGGACGCAATTGGCCGATGCCCTGTGCGGGGCCGCCGGGGGCAGAGGCGATGGTGTAAAGCGTGCGGAAATGCCGGGTTGCGCCGATGCACAGCGTCACCGCGTTGGTGCCTTGCGCCTGAAGGCGGCGGATCAGCGGGCCGATTTCGGCGCTGCGCCCTTCGGCCACCACGTTCAGCACATCATCCAGTGCGGCTTCGGTCGATTGCGGGGCAACGGCGCTGATATCCTCCAGCGACAGCGGGCTGCTGTCGCCGTGTTTATAAAGCGCCAGTTTCTCGATCATGCGGGAGAAATCGCCGGGGCCGATGTCATTGGCGATATCCGTCAGCGCCGACATGCTGTCGCCGGGCACGTCGCGTATGCCGGCCTCGCCCAGGATGCGTTCGATCTCGGCCCTCGAGGGCGGGTCGTCGTAGATGCCAACCGCATAGGCGTTGCTGTGGCCTTCAAATGCCTTGCGCAGCTTGGAGGAGGCTTTCAGCTGGCCTGCGGTGACAACGATCTGCGCGTCGCCCGGCTGCCATTCCTCCAGCGCTGCGGTGATGGCGGGCGTGGCCGTGTCGTTGGCGCCCTCGACAAAGACCGCCCTGACGCCGGGAAAGAACCCCACTGCCTTGACCGCGTCCAATAGCTGGGCCGGATCCTTGCGCAGGTCGCTGCCGGGCAGGCGGCTCAGGCGCATCTCTTCCTCGGCGCCGGGGCCAAGCAGTGCGGCCAGCACCTGCTGCCGCTTGAGCGACACGCGCATGGCGTCGGCGCCATAGATCAGGATGCCGGTCTTGCCCGGATCGGGCTTGGCGAAATAGCCGTCGGCCTCGCGCGGGGAGAGCTTCATTCTGCCGGAGCGGAGAGGTCCGCCGTTGCCAGAATCTGGGTGGTGATCTGGTCCGCCAGGATCACCATCAGCCGCTCATGCGCGTCCCGCTCGCCCGCCAATGTTTCCACGGTGGAGCCGGTGGCCGAGTAGCCGGTGAAGTTGCGCACGGTGCCGCTGGAGACGATATTGCCAGCTGACAATTCCGTTAGGGAATAGTTAACCGTTCCGATCACCGAGTAGCGGGTGATCTCGTTATCCGCGGTAATCGCCTGGCCTTCTTCCTGGGTGCTGAGCGTCAGATCCAGCTTGTAGGCTGCGCTGCCGCCGCGGCCCAGCCGCTGTTCCAGGTTCTGCACCAGGAAATAGGCATCGGTGCCAGTGGCGCCCTTGATTTCCTCCGGCGCCAGAACCGCGATCCGCCCATGCAGCGCGGACCCGGTGCCGCCGGGGGCGTACACCGGGGTAAAGCCGCAGGCCGCTGCCAGCAGGGGCAGGGCCAGCAGCAGGGTTCTGCGGTTAAGCAACGACATTCACAATCCGGCCCGGCACCACGATCACCTTTTTCGGAGCGCCGCCATTCAGCGCCTTTTGCACAGCTTCATGCGCAAGGGCCAGTTTTTCAACCTCTGCCTTGTCCAGATCCTTGGCGACCTCAATCTCGCCGCGGCGCTTGCCGTTGATCTGGATCGGCAGGGTGACGGTGTCCTCGACCAGCATCGCCTCGTCCGCAACCGGCCAGGGCGCGGTGGCGCACAGGCCTTCGCCGCCCTGATGGTTCCAGATGTCCTCCGCCAGGTGCGGGGTCATCGGGGACATCAGCTGCGCCAGGGTCATCACGGCCTCGCGCTGCACCTTGTAGCTGGCCTTGGATTTCGACAGCGTGCCGGTGAAGGCATACAGCTTGGCGATCGCGGCGTTGAAACCGAAGGAATCGATGCCCAGCGTCACGTCGCGGATGCATTTGTGCATCTCGCGCAGAAGGTCTTCATCGCCTTCACCTTCTGCGTTCCGGTCCATCTCTCCGATCCGGTCGCACAAGTTCCAGACCCGGGTCAGGTGCTTGTGCGCAGCCTCGGCGCCAGACGCGGTCCATTCGACGTCCCGCTCGGGCGGCGAATCGGACAGCACGAACCAGCGCGCGGTATCCGCGCCGAAGGACGAGATGATGTGCAGCGGGTCCACAACGTTGTTCTTGGACTTCGACATCTTGGCGGAGGGGATGATCTCCACCTCTGTGCCGTCCTTCAGGAAACCCTTGCCGTCTTTCAGCTCCACTTCCTCGGGGTAGTGGTAGACCGGGCGGTGGTTCTCACCTGTGGTCTTGTAGATCGCGTGGGTCACCATGCCCTGGGTGAACAGCGCGTCAAACGGCTCCTTCGATTTCTCCGGAAGGTGGCCGCAGATGTGCATCGCACGGGCGAAGAAGCGCGAGTACAGCAGGTGCAGAATCGCGTGCTCGATGCCGCCGATGTACTGGTCGACGTTCATCCAGTATTCGGCCTCGGCCATGTCGGTCGGGGTTTCGGCGCGCGGAGCGGTGAAGCGGGCGAAATACCAGGACGAATCCACGAAGGTGTCCATGGTGTCGGTTTCGCGCTGGGCCGGCTTGCCGCAGGACGGACATTCGCAGTCGCGCCAGTCCGGGTGGCGGTCCAGCGGGTTGCCCGGCACCGAGAAGTCGATCGGCTTGCCGCCCTCATCATAGGGCAGGGCAATCGGCAGGTTCTCTTTCTTCTCCGGCACCACGCCGCAGGCTTCGCAATGGACGACAGGGATCGGGCAGCCCCAATAGCGCTGGCGGCTCAGCCCCCAGTCGCGCAGGCGGTATTTGGTGACACCCTGGCCCCAGCCGGCTTTTTCCGCGAAATCGACAGTGGCGTTGATCGCTTCTTCGCCAGTCGCCTCGGTCAGCCCGGCGAAGTGGTCGACCCAGCGGACCTTTTCGGACTTCGGCGGCACCAGAGCCTCGGCCGCGACCGGCGCGTCCTCATCCAGTGCAAAGAAGGCGTTGGTCACCGGCAGATCATACTTGCGGCAGAAATCCAGGTCGCGCTGGTCATGCGCCGGGCAGGCGAAGATTGCGCCGGTGCCGTAATCCATCAGGATGAAGTTGGCGATCCAGACGGGCAGTTCCCATTCCGGATTCAGCGGATGCTTGACGCGGATGCCGGTGTCATAGCCCAGCTTTTCCGCCGTCTCGATGGCTTCCTCGGTGGTGCCGCCCTTGCGGCACTCGGCGGCAAACGCCGCAACCTCTTCCGATTCGGCTTCCAGCGCCTTGGCGACCGGGTGGTCGGGCGAGATGCCGACGAAGGACGCGCCCATCAGCGTGTCAGGGCGGGTGGTGTAGACTTCAATCGGCTCACCGCCATCGGTGCGCTCAAACGAGAACTGCAGGCCGCGCGATTTACCGATCCAGTTTTCCTGCATCAGGCGGACCTTTGCGGGCCAGTTTTCCAAGCCGTCCAGCGCCGACAGCAGCTCTTCGGAGAAATCGGAGATTTTGAAGAACCATTGCGTCAGCTCGCGCCGCTCCACCAGCGCGCCGGAGCGCCAGCCGCGGCCGTTCTCGACCTGCTCGTTGGCGAGCACGGTCATGTCAATCGGGTCCCAGTTCACCACCGCGTTCTTGCGGTAGACCAGGCCCTTCTCCAGGAAGTCGAGGAACAGCGCCTGCTGCTGGCCGTAATACTCCGGATCGCAGGTGGCAAACATGCGGCTCCAGTCCAGCGACAGGCCCAGCGGTTTCATCTGCTCCACCATCGTGTCGATGTTCGAGTAGGTCCAGTCCTTGGGGTGCCCGCCAGAGGCCATCGCGGCGTTTTCGGCGGGCATGCCAAAGGCGTCAAACCCCATCGGGTGCAGCACGTTATGGCCGGTGGACAGCTTGTAGCGCGCGATCACGTCGCCCATGGTGTAGTTGCGCACATGGCCCATGTGCAGCTTGCCCGACGGGTAGGGGAACATCTCCAGCACGTAGTACTTGGGCTTATCGCCGGTTCGCTTGGCCTGGAAAATTCCGGCCTCGTCCCAGGCTTTCTGCCATCGTGCTTCGATTTCAGGAGCTATGTAACGCGGCATCAGAGCGGTCCTTTGCATGAAAACGCCGGGCAGGGGGCCCGGCGCATCTGATAATGGTGTTTGGCAGGTGATTCCAGTGCGCAGCGGGTCAGAGTTTCTTGTCCGCGATGCGTAGCTGGCGCGCGCGGGAAAGAATCGCGTCTTCGACCGCCCGGGTGGTGCCGGCGCTGACCGGGCCGCCCTTGGACTGCAGCGCAACATTCAGCGAACGCGCGTCCAGCGCCGGGTCCTTGATGTGGATGGTCGCCCGGTAGGAGCGGCCGCCGCCCGGCGGGGTGCCGTATCCCGTCACGATCACACCGGTGAACGGATCGACCGACTGCACCGGCAGGAAGGACAGCACATCCAGGCTTGCAGTCCACAGGTAGCGGTTCACCTGAACGGTCTGGTCCGGCTTGGCGTTCAGGAAGTCAAAGACGGAGGACTTGGTCGCCGCGCCCTGGACCTCTTCCTTGTGGCTGATTGTCCGGGCCGTGCTGGCAGGCGCGTCGCCGCCTCTGTTGCCGCCGCAAGCCGCGAGGCTGAGACAGATCGCACCAACCAAAGTTACCCGCAGGGTCTTTCCGTATTCCATAACCGCTCCCGGAGCCATTTTCTGCGCGAACACCTAACGCAAGCCAAGCCGGCGGAGCAAGGGCTTTGGCTTCTATAGTGCTGCGCTGGCGGGCGTTTGTGCCGTAAGCCGGGGCTTATCCGGCTGCCCCGGGCGCCGGGGGCGGGCAGACTGTGGCAAAGCTGCACCATCCGGGCCCGCATCGTTTCGCCTGACTTTCCCAACACTTGCCAAAACGGGGCCGAAAGAGCGAAACCCCTTGGCATACCCACGCCGGATTCCCCGGTTTGGGCTGAGGAATAGAAAACCGAGGGAAAAACATGAAAAAGGTTCTCTTCGCGACTACCGCGCTGATCGCCACCGCAGGCATGGCCGCGGCGGAAGTCAAAATCTCCGGCTACGGCCGTTTCGGCCTGGACTGGAACGAAGCCAACAGCGCTGTTGCTGGCACCGCCGAAACCAACATCACCAGCCGTTTCCGTCTGACCTTTGACGTGTCGACCGAAACCGACGGCGGCGTCACCGTTGGCGGCCGTATCCGTGCCCAGGCTCGCAGCCGTGACGGTGCACCGGGCACCGCTGCATGGTCCGCACCGCAGTTCCACGTCGCTTACGGCGGCCTGCGTGTGAACGTTGGCAACATCTGGGGCGCGATCGACTCCGCACCGGGCCTGTACCTGAACACCACCTCGGTTGGCACCGGCATCGACGGCATGGGCTTCAACTCCCTGGCCATCGGCAACGGCTTTGACTGGGATACCTTCACTTCCGCAGGCGCTGGCCGCAACGGCATCGAAGCTCTGTACTCCGCAGGCGGTTTCTCCGGCCACATCTCCTACTCGCAGTCGAACGGCGGTACCGTTCTCGGCGAAGCAAACGGCCTGGAACGCGCAGCAATCATGCTGAGCTACTCCTTCGGTGACTACTTCGTGACCGGTGCATACCAGTCCGAAGACAACGGCCGTGCGATCACCAAAAACGGCGCAGCTGTCAGCGCAGGCGACGACCTGATGTTCTTCGCTGCTGGCGCAGACTTCGGCCAGTTCGGCGCGACCCTGTCCTATGGTCAGACCGAAGAAGCTGACGCTGTGACCCTGGCTGGTGAAGCTGAAATCGGCGCAGCCTCGACCGTTGTTGCATGGGTGAACTCCACCGACATCGACACCGGTGTGACCGCTGGCCAGACCCGTCTCGACGGCACTGCCTTCGGCATCAACTACGAGTACGACCTGGGCGGCGGCGTGACCTTCGTTGCTGGCTACGTGAACACCGCAGCCAACACCAACGAAAACTCCGTTCAGGCAGGTCTGCACTTCAGCTTCTAAGCTGAAGCACGCCTAGCGTGACTTTCGGGGCGGGTTCCTTCGGGTCCCGCCCTTTTCTTTTGGCTCTTAACATTTGCAGGCAAACAGTGTTTTTTGCGGCCAAACAAAGATGAGGCCGGACCCATGCCGCTAGAAGAGATCAAATCCAGGATTGCCAAGGCCGAAGCAAAGGCGGGCCGCGCGCCGGGCAGTGTGCAGCTGATTGCGGTCTCCAAGGTGCAGCCGAACGAGCGGGTTGAGGCTGTGCTGGAAGAAGGCCATCGCTGTTTTGGCGAGAATAAGGTGCAGGAGGCCGCAGGCAAATGGCCTGATTTTGCCGAGCGATTCGACGGTATCGACTTGCACCTGATCGGCCCCTTGCAGACCAACAAAGCCCGCCAGGCGATGGAGCTGTTTGACAGCATTCACTCGGTGGACCGTCCCAAGCTGGCCAAGACCCTGGCCCGGCTGGCGCAGGAGCTGGGGAAATGCCCTGACCTGTTCATTCAGGTGAACACCGGCGAAGAGGAGCAGAAGGCGGGCGTGATGCCGGCGGATGCGGATGCTTTCATCGCTGAATGCCGCGCGCTGGATCTGCCGGTCAAGGGGCTGATGTGCATCCCGCCGGTGGATGAGGAGCCCAGCCTGCACTTCGCGCTGCTGGCCAAGATTGCCAAACGCAATGGCCTGCAGGGGCTGTCGATGGGCATGAGCGGCGATTTCGAGACTGCAATTGCACTTGGCGCGACCCATGTCCGCGTTGGCTCTGCCATTTTCGGCGCCCGAACCTATTGAGGCGCAAAAGTTCTGTGAAAACTTTCACCCAAGACTTTTTGGAAAAGTCTTGGGTGCGTCAGGCGCTGCCCAAGGGCGGCACAATGAGCCGGGTGCCCGGTTGGGTCCGGGCGGCCAGCCAGTGCAGGTGCGAGCGGGAAAAGGCGATGCAGCCCTCGGTGGGGAACCCCGGACGCCGCCACTGGTGCAGAAAGATCGCTGAGCCCTTGCCGGGCACGGCCTCCGGCCAGTTCCAATCCGTGATCAGGACCAGGTCATACAGCGGATCGGCACGGCGCAGCTTTTCGTGGCTGAACGCATAAGGCGCCCGGACATGATGGTTGTAGGCGCTGTGGCCTGCATCGTCCGACCACAAATCGCCTGGGCCGATCGGCTGTGCCCAGGGGGCAGGGCGGCTGAGGCGGTCCGGGCGGTAGAGCATGCCCGCAATCCGGTGGGTGCCAACGGGTGTGGCGCCATCGCCTTCGCGTTTGGCGCGGGACAGCCCGCCTTTGCCGATGGAGCAGGGCAGCATCCGGCCCAGGAAACGCACACCGCGCGGGGTCAGGACCAGATCGGCCGGCGTCATTACAGCATGTGCCCGGATTTGCGGGCCTTGGTGGCCAGATAATGCTGGTTGTGGGCGTTTTCACCGACTTTCAGGGCCACCCGTTCCGCGACATGAACGCCGGTTTTTTCCATCATCGCGATCTTGTTCGGGTTGTTGGTCAGCAGCCGCACCTGGGAAAATCCCATCTTTTGCAAAATGGCCGCCCCCAGGCGGAAATCACGCTCGTCATCCTCGAAGCCCAGGCGGTGGTTGGCCTCCACCGTGTCAAAGCCTTGATCCTGCAAGGAATAAGCGCGCATTTTATTGGCAAGCCCGATGCCGCGGCCCTCCTGATTAAGGTACAGCAGCACACCTGCGCCTTCTTCGCCCATCTGCGCCAGTGCGCCGCGCAGCTGCGGGCCGCAATCGCATTTGAGCGAGCCCAGCACATCGCCGGTGAAACAGGCGGAATGCAGCCGCGCCAGCACCGGTCTGGAGCGGTCGGGACGGCCGATTTCGACGGCATAATGCTCCTCGGCGCCGTCTTCGGGCCGGAAGATGTGCAACCGCCCGGCCTCGGCGGCGTCCATAGGCAGACGTGCGGCGGCAACCGGGTGCAAGGGCGAGCTTTCGCTGAGCAGCGGAGCTGCGGCAGTCCGCGAAATAGTGGTCAGCCCGTGATCCGCCGCAAAGGCGGCTGCACCGCTGAGCGGCACCAGCGCCGCGGCCGGCAGCAGACGTGCGGATTTCACCAGCGCGATTGCCAGCCGGTGCAAGTTTGCACTGCCGCCGCGCTGGCTGGACAGCGGGCCCTTCATCGGCGTGTTCAGGTCGTCCGCCGGGTCCGCCAGCGCCTGAATCCAGTCCAGACCTTCGGTGTCCGGGACGGTTACGCGGGCGGTGTCCTCGTCGTAAACCCGCGCTTTCAGCGTATCCGCCCTCCGCGCTGTCAGAGCCAGCGACAGATCCCCCAGCGCCCGCAGGTCCGCCAGGCGCGCCTCGGTCAGGGATTCGACAGCAATCGCCAGCGCTGCCTCATCGCCGCAGGTGAGCACCACCGGCAGGCCCATGCGCAGATCGACCCGGGCGCGGGCCAGCAATTCGATCATGGTGGGCATCAGGCTCATGCGGGGTATCCGGTGTTATTCTGTAACAAAGGCTCGCCGTCTTTACGCCCAAATGCAACGGATGTGAAACATTTTCCATGTCATGGACACGTCGGCGTGAGAGTTTTGCAGCAAATCTTGCCGCGGGCGCAAGGGATGCGCATTTGTGGTTCTAAGAACAGGAGGGTTAGCCGATGGCGCAACTGAAGAAAATTCTGCTGGTTGATGACGACGAAGACCTGCGCGAGGCCTTGAGCGAGCAACTGGTGATGACCGAGGACTTCGATGTCTTTGAGGCGGAGAACGGTCAAAGCGCGATGGAGCGCGCCAAGGAAGCCCTCTATGACCTGATCATACTGGATGTCGGCCTGCCGGATACCGACGGGCGGGAGCTGTGCCGCCTGATGCGCAAGCAGGGGGTAAAGGCGCCGATCCTGATGCTGACCGGCCATGACAGCGATGCCGACACTATCCTTGGGCTGGATGCCGGCGCCAATGACTATGTCTCCAAGCCGTTCAAATTCCCGGTGCTGCTGGCGCGGATCCGTGCTCAGCTGCGCCAGCATGAACAGTCCGAAGACGCGGTCTTTGCGCTGGGGCCGTATACGTTCAAGCCCGCGATGAAGCTGCTGATCACCGAAGACGACCGCAAGATCCGGCTGACCGAGAAAGAGACCAATATCCTCAAGTTTCTGTACCGCTCCAGCGATGGGGTGGTGCCGCGCGACGTGCTGCTGCATGAGGTTTGGGGCTACAATGCGGGTGTCACCACCCACACGCTGGAAACCCATATCTACCGGCTGCGGCAGAAAATTGAGCCCGATCCGTCCAATGCGCGCCTGCTGGTGACGGAATCAGGCGGATACCGGCTGGTCGCCTGAGGCATGGCGTTGAGCCAGATCAAAGAAGACAGTAGAGTTCATCTTTAGACTGTATTCGATCCCGCGCATATCCGGGTTACGATATGCACCTCCCTGTTGGACTTGGCCGGGCCTCGAGCCCGGCCTTTTTTTGGCGCTGGACCGCGCGGCGCCTTTGCGCAATTCATCTCTGGCCCTTCCTGGCCGGGGCGGGCAGTATCGCGCCCGAATCCGGATTTCATGATGAGGCGCGCGATGCCATTTACCCTTGCCACCTGGAACATCAACTCGGTCCGCCTGCGCGAGCCGATCGTGCAAAAGCTCTTGCAGGAGGAAGGGCCGGATGTGCTGTGCCTGCAGGAGTGCAAAAGCCCGGTGGAGAAGATCCCGGTGGAGGGGTTTGCGGCGCTTGGTTATGGCCACATGATCGCGCGCGGGCAGAAGGGCTATAACGGCGTTGCGATCCTGTCGCGGCTGCCGATCGAGGATATCGGCGAGCAGGACTTTGCCGGCCTGGGCCATGCCCGCCATGTGGCCGGACGGCTGGAAAACGGGGTAGTGATCCACAACTTTTATGTGCCGGCGGGCGGCGATGTGCCGGACCGGGACGTGAATGAGAAGTTCGGCCAGAAGCTGGATTACCTGACGGACATGCGCGACTGGTTCCATGCGGAAAAGCCGGAGAAATCCATTCTCGTCGGCGACCTGAATATTGCGCCGCGGGAGGATGACGTCTGGGATCACAAGAAGCTGCTGAAAGTGGTGAGCCACACGCCCGTAGAGGTCGAGCATCTGGCCGATACCCAAGAGGCCGGCGGCTGGGTCGACATCACCCGCCGGGATATTCCGGAGGGCAAACTGTACAGCTGGTGGTCGTACCGCGCGCGCGATTGGGACGCCGCGGACAAGGGGCGGCGGCTGGATCATGTCTGGGCGACGCCGGATATCGCAGGGGCGGGCCATTCCAGCCGGATTCTGCGCGATGCCCGCGGCTGGGAAAAACCCAGCGACCATGCGCCGGTGTTTGCAACCTTCGACCTGTGACGGAGGGCGGGGGGCTCCCGCCTGATCCGGGCCCTCCGGGGGAGGGCCCTCCTCAGTTGGGCCAGGCACTGCGCTGGCGCGCAGTGCGGGCACGCCGCGCGACAGCGCGGCGCGCGGCCCAACGCCGCCAGGGGGCTGGCGCAGCCAGGGCCCGCCAGCGGGGGCGGGAGAGCACCCGGTCAGCGCAGCCGGAACCGGAGCCGGACGGGCAGGCTCATCAGCGGCAGCGCCTGCCATGCGGCTGTAAACGCTCCAAGGATTGGCGTGCCGGTCCCAGGCGGCCTCGTCCGCGCGCATCAGCCGTTCCGGCGCGGCAAAAAGGCCAAACCGCGGCCGGGCCATGGGCAAACTCCTCTCTTGGTTTCCGGCGCACAGGATTCCATATAGGGGGGAAGTTCCAAGCGGAGAACAAACTGATGAGCGATATTATTGGCAGCGCCGCACCGGCGGGCGATCTGATCAAGGACGTGACCGAAGCAACCTTCATGCAGGACGTTGTCGAGGCGTCGATGCAAGCTCCGGTGATCGTGGATTTCTGGGCGCCCTGGTGCGGCCCCTGCAAGACCCTGGGCCCGATGCTGGAGGCCGCCGTCACCAAGGCCAAGGGTGCTGTGACCATGGCCAAGATCAATGTGGACGAAAACCAGCGCCTGGCCCAGGCGCTGGCGCAGCAGGGGCTGCCGCTGCAATCCATCCCGACCGTTGTCGCCTTTGTGCAGGGCCGCCCGGTCGACATGTTCCAGGGCGCCCTGCCGGCGTCGGAAATCGACGCCTTCCTGAAGAAGGTGATCGAGGCCGCGGGCGGCACCGCGGACGGCGGGCTTGGCGAAGCGCTGGAAGCCGCGGAGCAGATGCTGGCCGAAGGCGCGGTTGCGGATGCGGCCCAGACCTTTGCCGCTATCCTGGGCGAGGATGACAAGAATGCTGCGGCTTATGGCGGTCTGGCGCGGGCTCATATTGCGCTGGGCGAGTTGGATCAGGCCGAAGCGGTTCTGAACGGCGCGCCGGCGGAAATCGCCGAAGCCGCGGAAATCGAAGCAGCTTTTGCGCAAATCGAACTCGCGCGGCAGGCGGAAAATGCCGGCCCGGTGGCTGAGCTTCGGGCCGCTGTGGACGCAAACCCCGGGGATCATCAGGCCCGCTTCGACCTGGCGCAGGCCCTGCATGCATCGGGTGACACCGGGGCTGCCGTCGACGAGCTGCTGGAGCTGTTCCGCCGCGACCGGGAGTGGAATGACGGTGCCGCCAAGACGCAGCTCTTCACCATCTTCGACGCGCTCAAGCCGAACGACCCGGTGGTTCTGAACGGCCGGCGCAAACTGAGCTCAATGATATTTGCCTAAGATCGGGGCAGCACTACACTCTGTCCTATGATCCAGCCTGCTGATCTGCCGGACACGATTGCCGTGTTTCCCTTGCCCGGGGCGCTTTTGCTGCCCCGCTCGCGCCTGCCGCTGCACATCTTTGAGCCGCGGTATCTGCAAATGCTTGAAGACACGCTGAAAACGCGGCAGCGGCTGATCGGCATGGTGCAGCCTTGCCCGGGCCCGAACGGGCAAGATGAGGATCTGCATGCGATCGGCTGCGCCGGGCGGGTCACCCAGTTTTCCGAGACCGAGGACGGGCGGTATCTGGTCACGCTGTCAGGCGTGTCCCGATTCCGCGTCACCCGCGAGTCCAGCGGGTTTTCCCCGTACCGGCGCTGCGATGTCAGCTGGGCGGGCTTTGAACGGGACCTGGGCCGGTCGGAGGCGGATGAGACGCTGGACCGCCCTTCATTTCTGAATCTGCTGGAGCGGTTCTTTATGGCGCGCAGCCTGTCGACGGACTGGGAGGCCCTGAAAGAGGCTGAGGACGAGCTGCTGATCAATTCCCTGGCGATGCTCCTGGAGTTCGACCCTGAGGACAAACAGGCCTTGCTCGAGGCGCCTTGCCTTGCGACAAGGCGGGAAACGCTTGTCACTTTGATTGAATTCGCCCTGCGCGGCGGCTCTCAGGAGGAAACCCTGCAATGACCGAACCACAGGCGCCTGCCTTTGACCGGCGGATGCTGGAAGCGCTGGTCTGCCCGCTGACCCAGACGGTGCTGGACTACGATGCCCAGGCACAGGAGCTGATCTCGCGCGCGGCCAATCTTGCCTTCCCGATCCGCAACGGTATTCCAGTGATGCTGGTGGATGAGGCACGCGAGCTGGACTGAGGCCGGTCTCAGCTTGGAACGGTCCTGACAGCCGCAACCGGAGGGCTCCCGCGCCTTTGAAGTGCGCCGGCTGCACCGGCGGCCCTTGCAAGGCTTGGGCCCGGCGCCGCGCTGAGGCGCGGCGCGGTTGTTCTGCCCGCGCAGCGTTTCGGGAATACTGGAAGGCAGTGCCCCGCGGCGGCGAAGTCCAGTCAATAGCCGGAACGCCGGAGCCTGTCCGCGCCGCAGCAGTGCGCGCCAGCGCGGTGCCACGCCCAACTGTGCAGGGGCACCCCCGCGGGATGTTCCGGAGCAGGCGGGAGCACCCCCGCCGTTACCTTCTGCGCGACGCGACCTAGATCGCCCGGCCTTTCAGCAGCCGGGGCAGGTCGCCGGTCAGCCCGGCCGCCTCGCGCACGAAATTGCGGCGCAGCCCGGGGATCGTGCCGGCCACGCCCATGCCGATGTCCCGGCCCAGCCGCAGAAGCGGGTTATCATTTGAAAACAACCGGTTGAACACGTCCGTCGCTGCCGCCAGCGAGGCAGTGTCGAACCGGCGCCATTGCTGATAGCGCTCCATCACCAGCGGCGAGCCGATATCTTCGCCCCGCCGGGTGGCCTCGGTGATCACCTCGGCCAGCGCTCCGACATCGCGCAGGCCGGCGTTCAGGCCCTGACCGGCAATCGGGTGCATACCATGCGCGGCGTCACCGACCAGGGCCAGGCGGTCACCGATAAAGCTGTTGGCGATGGTCAGGTTCAGAGGGTAAGTAAAGCGCTTGCCGGCCAGGGAAATCTCTCCCAGGAAATCGCCGAACCGCGGACGCAGCGCTTGGATGTACTCCGCATCGCCCAGTGCGTGGATGGCCTTGGCGGTTTCGGTCCGCTCGCTCCACACAATTGACGACCGGTTGCCCGGCAGCGGCAGGATCGCCAGCGGCCCGGGCGGCATGAAGAACTGGTGTGCGATGCCGTGGTGCGGTTTTTCGTGGTCGATGGCGCAGACCAGCGCGGTCTGGCCGTAGTCCCAGCCGGTGCGTTTGATGCCGGCCCGCTGGGCGGTGCCGCTGCGGCGCCCGTCGGAACCGACCAGAACCTGGCCGCGCAGCTCTCCGCCGTCATCCAGCGTGACGGTCACGCCGGTCTGGTCCGGAGCCTGTGCGGTCACGGTCCGTCCCGACACCAGGGTAATGCCAGGAGCATCTTCCATCACCTCCAGGAAGGCGCGGCGCAGGAAGCGGTCCTCGACCATGTATCCCATCGGGCCTTCTTCCAGCTCGGCATGGTCGAAGTGGATAAAGAACGGCGAGGGCCCGTGGCCTGCGTGCCCGTCCGTCACCTTGATCTCCAGCATCGGCTGCGCATTGTCCCCGACATGCTGCCAGACACCGGTCTGCTGCAGCAGCCGCTGCGAGGCAAGCGCCAGCGCATAGCCGCGGCCGTCGAACCCCTCATCGGCCAGTTTGTCAGGGGTCAGCGAGTCGACCACGGTGACGCTGTGGCCGGTCTGTGCCAGGGCCAAGGCCAGTGCGGGACCGTTCAGCCCGCCGCCTACGATCAGGATATCGGACGCATTTTTCATGCCCCGCAATATGCGCCTGCTGGCGGGATTGTCCATGCAGGAAGCGCGGGATTGTGCCTGCGTCCTGCTGCCGCTACCGTCACCCGCAACTGCTTATGGGGAGACGGGCCTATGCAAGACTGGCTGACGATGACGGCCGCCGATCTGGGACGCGGGATTGAGGCGGGTGAAATCGGCCCGGTGGCGCTGACCCGCTGCTATCTGGAGGCGATCGAAGCCGATCCGCTGAAAGACCGGATTTACACGCAGGTGACCCATGATCGCGCCATCGCCGAGGCCGAAGCGTCGCAGAAGCGTGCTGATCTGGGACTGCGCCGCTCGCTGCTGGACGGGGTGCCGGTCAGCTGGAAAGACCTGTTCGACAGCGCTGGCACGGCGACCGAATCCGGCTCTGACCTGCTGAAAGGCCGGGTGCCGGATCAGGATGCGGCTGTTCTGCGCAACGCAACCCTGATGGGCACGGTCTGCCTGGGCAAAACCCACATGAGCGAGCTGGCCTTTTCCGGTCTGGGCTTCAACCCGGTCAAGCAAACGCCGCCCTGCGTGAATGACCAGGCGGCGGCGCCGGGCGGGTCGTCCTCCGGTGCCGCGGCATCAGTGGCCTTTGGCCTGGCGGCGGCTGGTATCGGCTCTGATACGGGCGGCTCGGTGCGCATCCCCTCTGCCTGGAACGACCTGGTGGGGCTCAAGACCACATCGGGCCGGATCACGCTGGAGGGCGTGGTGCCGCTGTGCCTGAAATTCGACACCATTGGCCCGCTGGCCCGCTCGGTGGAGGATGCGGGGCTGCTGCTAGGCGTGCTGGAAGGTACCGCGGGTCCTGACCTGCGCCATCCCGCTGGTTTGAAAGGGCGCCGTTTTGCCGATCTGCAGAACATCGTGCACGATGATCTGGACCCGAAAATTGCGGCGGCCTACCAGGAAACGCTGGAGAAGCTGAAGGAGGCTGGGGCGCAGATCGTGCCGCTGGAGGTGCCGGAGCTGGAAGAGGCGATGGGCCTCAGCCCGATTCTCTACACCACCGAAGCCTATGGCCTGTGGAAAGACGTGATCGAGGTATCGCCGCAGCTGATGTATCCGGAAATCCTGGAGCGTTTCCGCACCGGTGCGCAGTTCAGCGGCCCGGATTATGTTGCGGCCTGGGCCAAGCTGGAACGCTGCCGGATGGCCTGGGATCAGGCTGTGGCCGGCTTTGATGCGGTGCTCAGCCCGGTTTCGCCGAACCTGCCGCCGAACCTGGAACGTCTGCAAAGCGACCACGACTATTACGTGCAGTCCAATCTGCTGGCCCTGCGCAATACGCGGGTCGGAAACCTGATGGGCGTTTGCGCGCTGTCGCTGCCCACCGGCACGCCCAGCTGCGGCTTGCAGGTGCTGGGCCAGCCGGACTGCGAAGAGTCGCTGCTGCGCACCGGTTCTGCGATTGAGGCCGCCTTGGCCTGAAAGCCACATTCGGCCCAGCGGGACACTCACCGGGTGGACGCACCCGCCCGCCATCTGTAACCTGAGGCGCAAACGGGGCGCCAATGATCCCGTGACTGAGGCATAAGATATGGATTTTCCTGAGCGGTTTTCGAACCTGCCAGCCTATGCGTTTCCGCGCCTGCGGGCGCTTTTGGACCATCACACCCCCGGCGGGGATGTGGTGCATATGACCATTGGCGAGCCGAAACATGCTTTTCCGGCCTGGGTCACCGATGTCATCGCGGAAAACGCCGCCGGGTTTAACCAGTACCCGAACAACGACGGCACGCCGGAACTGCGCGGTGCCATTTCGGATTGGATCAGCCGCCGTTACGGCGTGAGCGCGGATCCGGAGACGCAGATCATGGCGCTGAACGGCACCCGCGAGGGGTTGTATAACGCCGCCATGGCACTGTGCCCGGAGCAGAAGAACGGCCAGAAGCCGGCAGTGCTCATCCCGAACCCGTTTTACCAGGTCTACATGGTCGCGACGATTTCGGTCGGCGCAGAGCCTGTGTTTGTCCCCGCGACGGCAGCCACCGGTCATCTGCCGGACTATGAAAACCTGCCGGAGGACGTGCTGAACCGTACTGCCGTCGCCTATATCTGTTCCCCTGCCAACCCGCAGGGCGCTGTGGCTTCGCGCGACTACTGGACCCGGCTGATCCAGCTGGCCGAGAAATACGATTTCCGCATCTTCGCAGATGAATGCTATTCCGAGATCTACCGCGATGAGGCGCCCGTGGGGGCGCTGACCGTGGCAAAGGAACTGGGCGCCGATCCTGAACGCGTGGTGCTGTTCAACTCGCTGTCCAAGCGGTCGAACCTGCCGGGCCTGCGCTCTGGCCTGATTGCGGGCGGGCCGGAAACCATCAAACGCGTCAAGCAGCTGCGCGCCTATTCCGGGGCTCCGCTGCCGGGTCCCTTGCAGGCTGCCGCCGCCAGGGTCTGGGCGGATGAGGCGCATGTGGCGGAGAACCGTGCGCTTTATCAGGAAAAATACAAGATCGCCGATGAGGTCTTTGACGGCCTCGACGGATATATGGCGCCCGAAGCGGGCTTCTTCCTGTGGCTTCCGGTGGAGAATGGCGAGCAGGCCGCGCTGAAGCTGTGGACGGAAACCGGCGTGCGGGTGCTGCCCGGCGCTTATCTGGCGCAGGGCGAACCTGGGCAGAACCCGGGCGAGAGCTACATCAGGGTGGCGCTTGTCGCCCCCGCCGAGGACACCCGCAAGGCGCTGAGCACGCTGCGCGGCTGTCTTTACTGAATTCTGCTGCGCGGCGCCTGGCTGGGGGCCGCACAGCCAAGACCAAAAAACGGACAGGCGCGTGACCCCGCGGTGAACAGCGGGGCACGGGCAAAGGAAACGGAACTGAGGTAGGCATGGCATTTCAAACCCGCAGCCGCGATCCGCTGCTCGACAGCAATATGCAGGCGGCCATTGAAAAGCGCGGCAAGGAACTGATCGGGATCGCCCTGATTCTGGTGGGGCTGATGGTTGCGGCCATGCTTGGCTCCTACACGCCGGAGGATCCGAACTGGACCGTTTCCACTGACGCGCCGGTGCAGAACTGGCTGGGCCGCCCGGGCGCTTCTGTCTCCTTCATCCTGATCACCTTGTTCGGCAAGGCCAGCTGGGCGCTGCCGCTGTTCCTGTCGGCTTGGGGCCTGCGGTTTGTGCTGCACCGGGGCGAGGACCGGGTGGTCTGGCCGCTGCTGCTGTCGGTGCCTTGGCTGCTGATCGTGGCGCTGCATATGGAAACCCTGAATGCCAGCTCTACTTGGCAGCAGAACTATGATTTCGGCCTGGGCGGCATGGTGGGCTACACCTTCCTGGGCGCGCTCTTGGCGCTGCTGCCGGTCAGCCTGCATTTCATGGTCAAGATCATGTCGCTGCTGAGTGCGGCAGGGATGCTGGCGCTGGGCTGCGCCGTGCTGGGCTTTACCTGGCTGGAGGTGAAGAAAGGCCTGCACAAGGTCATGGTCGGGCTGATCCTGGGCTATGGCGCGGTTGCCGCTCTGCTGGGCCGCGGCGCCTCCAGCGGGCTGCAGGCCGCGATGACCTACCGCAAGGAGCGGGCCGGACGGGCACCAGAAGCCGATGAGGCTGCCGCCTATGCAAGCGAAGACCAAGGCCCGGAGATGTTCGAGGACTATCCCGAAGAGCCCTATGGCGATTATATGGATGAGGCTGCCCGGGCAGAGCCGGCAGCGCCGGCCAAGGGTGGGCTGCTGTCCCGAATGCCGGGGCTGATCCGCCGCGCCGCGCCTGCGCCGGCGGCAGAACACGCCCATGCGGCAGAGATGCAGGCAGCGGATGACGCTGAAACTTTGCCAGAGGGAGAGGCCGGCGAGGACCGGATTTCCCAGAAAATCGCCAATGCCGTCCGCATCCGCCGTGCCGCTGATGTGCCGCCGGAACAGGATCCGAACCTGCCGCTGACCAAAGGCCGCGGTCAGCGCCCTGCGCCGCTGATCTTCAATCCGGCAGCCGCCCAGGGCGGGCTGCCGCCCGAGCCGCCGCTGACCGCAGCGCTGAACCCGGTGCCGCCGCTTCCGGACGAGCCGCCCCTGGTCTGGCAGGCGCCTGCGGAGGAGGCTGCGATCCCCGAAGCGCCAGTTGAAGCGCCAGTTGCAGAGCGGCACGAAGATCCCGACTCCGGCGGCGATGCTCCCGGTCCCGATACGCTGACCCCGGACCACGTGCCCTCCGAAGCGCTTCCGCTGTCCGCCGCGCCGGCTTCGCCCGCCCCGGAAAAAACCAAGGCAGGGCCGCGCCTGACCGTTGACCTGCCGGTGGCAGAGCCGCGCAAGGCAGTTGTTGAAAAGCCGGTGCGCAAGACTGTGCAGCCGTCGGCGCGCGCCAAGGCCGAGGCCCAGCCAAATCTGGCCTTTGACGACAGCAGCAGCGATTTCGAGCTGCCGCCGCTCAGCCTGCTGACCAACCCGGCAAGCATCGAGCGCCACCACCTCAGCGATGAAGCGCTGGAAGAAAACGCCCGGATGCTGGAAACGGTGCTGGACGACTATGGCGTCAAGGGCGAGATCGTCTCGGTCCGTCCCGGCCCTGTGGTGACCATGTATGAGCTGGAGCCGGCGCCGGGCCTCAAGGCCTCGCGTGTGATCGGCCTGGCGGATGACATCGCGCGCTCCATGTCGGCGCTGTCGGCGCGGGTGTCCACCGTGCCCGGCCGCACCGTGATCGGCATCGAACTGCCGAACGAGAACCGTGAGAAGGTGGTGCTGCGCGAAATCCTGTCCTCCCGCGACTTCGGCGACGGCAACCACGCGCTGCCGCTGGCGCTGGGCAAGGATATCGGCGGCGACGCCATGGTCGCGAACCTGGCAAAGATGCCGCACCTGCTGATCGCGGGCACCACCGGCTCCGGTAAGTCGGTGGCGATCAACACCATGATCCTGTCGCTGCTGTACAAGCTGACCCCGGATGAATGCCGCCTGATCATGATCGACCCCAAGATGCTGGAACTGTCGGTCTATGACGGCATCCCGCATCTGCTGTCCCCTGTTGTGACCGACCCGAAAAAGGCGGTTGTGGCCCTGAAGTGGGTCGTCGGCGAGATGGAAGACCGCTACCGCAAGATGTCCAAGATGGGCGTGCGCAACATCGCGGGCTACAACGGCCGGGTGAAGGATGCGCTGGCCAAGGGCGAAATGTTCTCGCGCACGGTGCAGACCGGATTTGATGACGACACCGGCGAGCCGGTGTTCGAGACTGAAGAGTTCGAACCCAAGGCACTGCCTTATATCGTCGTGATCGTTGACGAGATGGCCGACCTGATGATGGTCGCGGGCAAGGAGATCGAGGCGTGTATCCAGCGCCTTGCGCAAATGGCGCGGGCCTCCGGCATCCACCTGATCATGGCCACCCAGCGTCCCTCGGTCGATGTGATCACCGGCACCATCAAGGCAAACTTCCCGACCCGGATTTCCTTCCAGGTGACCTCCAAGGTCGACAGCCGCACCATTCTGGGCGAGATGGGCGCTGAGCAGCTCTTGGGCATGGGCGACATGCTTTATATGGCAGGCGGCGCCAAGATCACCCGCTGCCACGGCCCGTTCTGTTCGGATGAAGAGGTTGAGGAGGTGGTAAACCACCTCAAGCAATTCGGCCCGCCGGATTACGTCGGCAGCGTGCTGGACGGCCCCGACGACGACAAGGCCGATAATATCGACGCGGTTCTGGGGCTGAACACCGGCGGCAACACCAATGGCGAGGATGCGCTCTATGATCAGGCTGTTGCCATCGTGATCAAGGACCGCAAGTGCTCCACCTCCTACATCCAGCGCAAGCTGGCGATCGGGTACAACAAAGCGGCCCGTCTGGTGGAGCAGATGGAAGAAGAGGGCGTCGTCTCTGCCGCCAACCACGTTGGCAAGCGGGAAATTCTGGTTCCCGAACAGTGAGCTGACAAAATTCTGCCGATGCCGGATCCTCGCGGGTCCGGCATCTTCACATCTGCAATGCCGCACCTATGTTGGACTCATGAAACGGATTGCACTTGCCATTGCGCTGACCCTCGCCGCGCCGGCGTCCTGGGCGGCAGAGAAATTGAGCCTGAACGAGATTTCCAGTTATCTGAACGGGATCTCCACAGCGTCTTCACCCTTCACCCAAATCAACGATGATGGCAGCCTGTCGACCGGTAAGCTGTATATGCACCGGCCGGGGCGGATGCGGTTTGAGTATGACGGCAAGGGCGGCGGCACGGTGGTGGCCGGCGGCGGGGCGGTGGTGATTCACGACCCCAAGTCGAACCAGCCGCCAGAGACCTATCCGCTGAAACGGACGCCGCTGTCGATTATCCTCGACCGCCGGGTGGATCTGGGTCGCGCCAACATGGTGGTGGGGCACAGCTTTGACGGAACCTCGACCATCGTGCGGGCGCAGGATCCGGAGCATCCGGATTACGGCAGTATCGAGATGATGTTCACCGGTGATCCGGTGGAGCTGCGCAAGTGGGTGATCCATGACAGCGCAGGGGGCAAGACAACCGTCATCCTGGGCGCAATGACAACCGGCCAGAAGCTGTCTTCCAGTCTGTTCGCCACCAGCGGCAGATCCCGCTAAGGCACGTCCCACAGCGCAACGG
>NZ_JBQKUH010000009.1:0-94448 GCF_054968485.1 Leisingera sp. G5_S3_59_S7 | reverse complement strand
AGATCAGGAAGGGAAAGTCGAAGAACCGGGCATACTGGCGCGCCAGCAGCTGCGCCAGCCAGGTGCCCGCCGCCCAGCCGATCGCAATCCCCGCCAGGGCCACCAGCGCCGCCAGCATCAGGTAATGCAGGCAGACCTCCGCATCGGAATAGCCCACCGCCTTCAGCAGGCCGATCTCGCTGCGCTCCAGCGCCACGATCCTCCCCATCACCATGCTGACCAGAAACGCCGAGATCCCAAAGAAGATCGGCGGCAGCACCATCGCGGTGCCCTTCATCTGGCTGATCTCCGCATCGACAATCGCGTGCGAACCATGCTGCGCCCGCCCCACCGCGCCCTGCCCGCCATAGGGTTCCAGCAGCTGATCCAGCCGCGCGATCACCTCTTCCTCCTGCACGCCGCGTGCGGTCTTCAGCGTCAGGTCATTGAAGGCGCCCGCCATGTCATAGGCCGCCTCCGCCTCCTCCCGCCGCATCCAGATGATGCCAAAGGACAGGTTGTCGGGCATCAGCGCACCGGGGCCCAGCGTATAGATGAACTCCGGCGACAGCGCGGTGCCGGTCACCGTCAGCCGCCGCTGCTGGCCGTTGAGATTTGCCAGGAAATGATCCCCTGGCCCCAGCCCGTTGGCCAGCGCAAAGGGCGCGTTCACCGCAACCTCCCCCGGCAGCTGCGGCCAGTGGCCGCTGCGCAGCACCGGCAGGTTCAGCTGCGGCGGGCCGCTTTCGGGCAGCGACAGGATGCGCCCCACCGCGCCCTTGGCCCGTCCCGGCATGTCGAGGTTGGCATAGCCGCTGACCCGCGCCTCCAGCGCCAGCACCCCCTCCACCGCGGCAATCTCCGGCAGCAGGCTGACCGGCGCGCGGCGCGCCGTGGCAAAGACATCGGCAAAGCGGTTGCGCCCGTAATAGGCCTCCTGCGTGCCCTGCAGCGCCTGGTACATGCCCACCGCCGTCAGCAGGATCGAAACCCCGCAGGCCAGCACCATGGCAATTGCCAGCGCCTGCACCCAGAGCCGTTTGAAATCCCGCAGCAGCTTCCGGTCCAGTGCCTGCATGGCTCACCAGCTGATGTCGGCGGGCGCCAGCCGCTCGGTGTTTTCCTGGATGCGGCTGATCCGCCCGTCCTGAAAGAAGATCACACGGTGGGCGATCTTCTGGATATCGGCGTTATGAGTGATCACCACTGTCGCGGTGCCGAAATCGCGGTTGATCTGGTGCAGCGCCTCCAGCACCTGAATGCCGGTCTTGCTGTCCAGCGCCCCGGTCGGCTCATCGCACAGCAGCACCCCGGGGCGCTTGGCAATGGCGCGGGCAATCGCCACCCGCTGCTGCTCGCCGCCCGACATCTCCGCCGGGAAGTGGTCCATCCGGTGCCCCAGCCCCACCAGCTCCAGCGCCTCGGCGGCGGGCATCGGGTCGCGCGCCACATCGGTCACCAGCTGCACGTTCTCGCGCGCGGTCAGGCTGGGCACCAGATTGTAGAACTGGAAGATGAACCCGACGTGGTCGCGGCGGTAGCGGGTCAGCTCCCGGTCCCGCATCGCCGTCAGCTCCAGATCGCGGAACCAGACCCGGCCGTCCGTCACATGGTCCAAACCGCCCAGAATGTTCAGCAGCGTCGACTTGCCGCTGCCAGAGGGGCCAAGTAGCACCGCCAGCTCGCCGCCGGGCAGCTCCAGATCGACGCCCGCCAGCGCATGCACCTTGGCGCCGCCGGTGTCATAGACCTTGGTCACACCCTTCATGGTAAAGACAGGATCCGCCACAGCCGCCCCCCTTTCGCAGCGATACTGCCACACGCGGCTGCGGACCGGAAATGATCTGCCTCAACCTTTCCGGCAGGCGCCGCCTGTCCGCTCCTGCGCCGGATGGCTTGCGCAATTCATTTCGACTCGCTATCTATTGCGGATGGACCAAACCGCCCGCATCCCCGAGCTGATCAGCCGCCTCGCCCGCCTGGACGCCGGCGAAAGCTGGGCGGCAGAGCTGAACCCGGCGCAGCGGGCCGCGCTGGACTATCTCTCCCGCGCCAACCGGTTTTCCCGCAGCCCCTCGCATGTGGCGGCCTACCTTGGCAGCACCCGCGGCACCGTCTCGCAAACGCTCAAGGCACTGGCGCAAAAAGGGTATGTTGAGGAGGAACGCTCCGACACCGACAAGCGGGTGATCCGCTTTGCCCTGACCGCACAGGGCGCCCAGGCCACCGCCCTGCCCCGCGCCCTGGCAAACGCCGCGGCAGCCCTGCCGCCGGCGGACCGGACCGCGCTGCAGGCGGCGCTGGAGCAGATCCTTGGCCGCATGATCGTGCAAAACGGCGGCCAGCCATTCGGCCTCTGCCGCGCCTGCAAGCATTTCGCGGCGGACGGCCCGGGCGGCTTCTGCCGTCTGCTGGCGGAGCCGCTCTCCCCCGAAGACACGCACAAGATCTGCCACGAACAGGTGCCCGCATGACCGCACTGCCCCCTGCGTCCCGGATCACCGGGCTGTTCCTCGGCTCTGTCGCCGCGCGCTGGCCCGGCCGCCCGCCCTCTGCCATCGCCAAGACCCGCGCGGACGGCCCGCAGCAGATCACGGAACTGGGCTTCACCGGCGACGCCCAGGCCGACCCCCAAAATCACGGCGGCCCGGACAAGGCGATCCATCATTACCCCACGGACCACTACCCGCAATGGGTTGCCGAGGGCCAGATCCCGGCAGGCACCGTCCCCGCCGCCTTTGGCGAAAACATCGCGGCGCTGGGGATGACGGAAACCAATCTCTGCATCGGTGACATTCTGCAGCTGGGCACGGCGGTGGTGCAGATCAGCCAGGGCCGCCAGCCCTGCTGGAAGGTCAGCCAACACACCGGCAACCCCAAGATGGCCTATCTGTTCCAGAAAACCGGCCGCACCGGCTGGTACTACCGGGTGCTGGAGCCGGGCCAGGCGGAGGCCGGCAGCGCCATCACCCTTATCGAACGCCTGCACCCGGGCTGGAGCGTCGAACGCGTCACCCGCCTCCGCCTCAGCCGCAAGGCCACGGCGCAGGAGGCCGCGGCGCTGGCGCAATTGCCCGAACTGGCCGAAGGCTGGCGCCAGGCCTTTGCCCGCATGGCAGAGGGCGACCCGGCAGAGGACACCAGCGCCCGCCTGCTCGGCAGCTGATCCGCGCCCCGGCGCAGGCCGGGACGCAGCAGTGTTGCGGCAGGGTCAGCCCAGCACGGCCTCGACCGCCCGCACGGTGGCCGCAACCACCTGATCTGCCTCGGCCCGCGTCAGGCAGAACGGCGGCGCAAAGCCTAGGATATCGCCCTGCGGCATGGCCCGCGCGATCACCTTGTCCTGCTCCAGCAGCTTGGCCGAGATCTGCGGCCCGATCTTGTCGGCGGCGTCAAAGAAGGTGCGGCTGTCCTTGTCCTTCACGAACTCCACCGCGCACAGCATCCCCTCACCGCGCACATCGCCCACATGGGCATGGCCCGACAGCGCCTCTGCCATGGTGGCATTCAGATAGGCGCCCACTTCACCGGCATTGCTGACAAGGTTCATCTCATCAATCAGCTTGAGGTTCGCCACCCCTGCCGCTGCCCCGATCGGGTGCGCCGAATAGGTCCAGCCGTGGCCGATCGGCCCGTTTTCATCCGTGCCCTGCTCCAGCACCTTCCACACCTTGTCCGAAACAATGGAGCCCGACAGCGGCGCATAGGCCGAGGTGAGGCCCTTGGCGATGGTGATGATATCGGCCTCAATCCCGTAATGGTCCGAGCCGAACATGGAGCCGAGACGCCCGAACCCGGTCACCACCTCATCGGCCACCAGCAGAATGTCATGCTTCTTCAGCACGGCCTGGATCGCTTCCCAATAGCCCGCAGGCGGCGGCACGATGCCGCCAGTGCCCAGCACCGGCTCGCCGATGAAGGCGGCGATGGTGTCCGCGCCCTCACGCTCAATCAGCGCTTCCAGCTCCGCGGCGCAATGGGCCACGAACTGTTCCTCGCTCTGGTCCAGATCGGTGCGGCGGTAGTAATAGGGCGCCTCGGTGTGAATGACCTGCTCCACCGGCAGGTCGAACTTCTTGTGGAACAGCTCCAGCCCCGTCAGCGAGCCGGTGACCAGCCCTGAGCCGTGATAGCCGCGCCAGCGGGAGATAATCTTCTTCTTCTCCGGGCGGCCCAGGATGTTGTTATAATACCAGATCAGCTTGACGTTGGTTTCATTCGCGTCCGAGCCGCCGAGACCGAAATAGACCTTGGACATGTTTTTCGGTGCCCGGTCCAGGATCATCTTGGCCAGCGTGATCGAGGCCTCGGTGCCATGCCCGACATAGGAATGGTAATAGGCCAGCTCCCGCGCCTGATCGGCGATGGCTTCGGCAATCTGCTGGCGGCCATAGCCAACGTTCACGCAGTAGAGTCCGGCAAAGGCATCCAGCAGCTTGTTGCCGTCGCGGTCTTCGATAAACACGCCGGAGGCGGTTTTGATCACCCGGTTCGGGCTTTCACCGCGGGCGTGCTGGGCCAGATGGGTCGAGGGGTGGAAAAAGTTCTCGCGGTCCCATTGGTCAAGCTGGTCGTTCTTCAGCATTGATTATTCCTTCCGTTTGCGTTCTGCAGCCAAGAGTTTTTGAAAACTCTTGGCAAAAATCTTCGAAGATTTTTGTCCGTCACGCCCAGTCGCGGCAGACGTATTTGACCTCGGTGAACTCCTCCATGCCCAGCCGCGCGCCTTCGCGGCCCAGGCCGGACTGTTTGGTGCCGCCGAACGGGATCGGCGCGCCGGTCACCTTGGTGCGGTTCACCGCCACCATACCGTATTGCAGCGCCCGGCTGAGGCGGTAGATGCGGCGCGGGTCGTGGCTGTGGACATAGGCCACCAGCCCGTATTCGCTGTCGTTGGCGCGGGCGACGGCCTCCTCCTCACTGTCGAAGGGGGTGACAGGGGCAACAGGGCCGAATGTCTCCTCCGACATGATCCGCGCATCAGCGGGCACATCGGTCAGCACCGTCGGCTCATAAAACAGCGGCCCCAACGAGTGCCGCTTGCCGCCGCAGGCCAGCGTTGCGCCCTTGGCCAGCGCATCCGCCACATGCTCCTCCTGCTTCTGCACCGCCTTTTCATTCATCAGCGGTCCCAGATCGTAATCCTCCATCCCCCGGCCAAGGGTCAGCGCTTGCGCGGCCTTGGTGAACCTGGCGCAGAACTCGGCATACACCGCCCGCTCCACCAGGATCCGGTTGGCGCCCAGGCAATCCTGGCCGGAGGTTGCGAATTTCGCCTTGATGGTTTCGCTGACGGCCTTGTTCAGATCGCAGCCCTTGAAGACGATCACCGGCGCGTGGCCGCCCAGCTCCATCACCAGCCGCTTCACCGTGCCGGCGGACTGGCGGTACAAAAGCTTGCCCACCTCGGTGGAGCCGGTGAAGGACAGCGCCCGCACCCGCGGGTCGGCGGTCCAAGGCTCCACCACGGTGGAGGCCTTGCCCGTCACCACGTTGAACACCCCCGGCGGAAAGCCCGCGCGCTCTGCCAGCTCCGCCAGCGCCAGCGCGCTGAACGGCGTCTCGCCCGACGGATGCGCCACCACGGTGCAGCCCGCCGCCAGCGCGGCGGCAGCCTTGCGGGTCAGCATGGCGGAGGGGAAGTTCCACGGCGTGATCAGCGCCGCCACCCCCACCGGCTCGCGCCACAGCTCCACCTCGGCGTCCGGCAGATGGCTGGTCACGCCTTCGATATTGGGGCGTTTGGCCTCCTCGGCATAGAACTCCACAAAGGCCGCGCCATAGTCGATCTCGCCGCGCGCCTCCGACAGCGGTTTGCCCTGTTCCAGCACCATGATGCGGGCGAGGTCTTCCTTATGCTCCAGCTGCAGCTCATACCAGCGCCGCAGGATGGCCGCGCGCTGCTGCGGCAGCATCCCCGCCCAGCCCGCAAACGCCGCCTGCGCCGCATCCACCGCCGCAGAGGATTCCTCTGCCGAAAGGCTCGCCACATGGCCCAGTTCGGCGCCATCGGCGGGGTCGCTGACCGGAAAGGTCTCACCGTTGCCCGCGGCGCACCACCTGCCGTTTATGTAGGAAAAAGAGCGTACCAGCGCCTTGTCGGCAATGTCCGCACGGGCAGAGAGAGCGGTCTCTGTCATGATTGTCCTCCTCACGTCTTGCAGAGGAGTGTGCCTGTCCGCAGCAGAGGAAGTGACTGAAGTTCAGGTGCCGCGCAGAAGAAACAGCTGCCAGCCAGGTGCTCTGGCGCGGGGTTTACCCCTGCCCCAGCAGAACATCCAGCGGCGGCGCGCCCGCGCCCTTCACCGGCTTGGTCACCACATAGGTGAAATAGCGGGAAAGGCCGATGCGGGCGTCCAGCATTTCGTCGATCAGCCGCTGATAGGCGTCGATGTCGCGGGTGACGATCTGCAACAGGTAGTCAAACCCGCCCCCCAGCGCCCAGCATGCGGTGACCTCGTCATAGCGCTGCATCGCGGCCTCAAACGCGCGGAAGCTGGCGGCGGTGTGGTCGGCGATTTCCGCGGCAACAAACACCGTCACATGCGGGGCCAGTTTACGCAGGTTGATGCGGGCGCCGTAGCCCTCGATCAGCCCCGCCTGCTCCAGCTTCTTCAGCCGGTCCCAGCAGGGCGTCGGCGACAGGCCGATCCGGTCGGCCAGCGCGGCCTTGGTGATGCGCCCCTCGGTCGAGAGCACGCGCAGAATGTCGAGGTCGCGCTGGTCCAGTTGCATGTCTTCCGCCCTATCAGGCGCCGGAGACGCCGACAACCGCAACGCAGTCGCCGGATTTGATCAGGCCGGGGAAGTGGCGGCTGATCACCAGCCCCGTGCGGCGGGCACGGTATTCCACCGGCGGCTGGCCGGTGCGGTCCAGCGGCCAGACCCGGGCGACCAGATCGCCCATTGCCACCGGCGCCCCCAGATCGGCCATGATCTCGAACAGCCCGTCGCCTTCGCTGAACAGAAAACAGTCATCGTCCGGCATCGAGAGGCGGACGGTTTCGTCCAGTTGCATCTGCCCTTGCAGCATGCCCGCATGGATCAGCACATTGCGCAGCCCCTTCTTGGCAATCGCATTGCCCCGCGCGGTGGACGATCCGCCACCGCCGAGTTCCGTCGTGACCAGCACCTTGCCCATCTGCTCCACCGCGGTGTCATACATACCCGCGCTGTCGATCTCCAACAGCTCCACCGAATAGGGCGCGTTGAACGCCTTCATCGCGGCAAAGCATGCCTCCTGCGTGGCCTTATCTTCCAGGATATGCGCGGCGGCAAAAGGCACGAAATCCAACGTCTTGCCGCCGGAATGGAAATCCACCGCCAGATCCGCCATCGGCAGCAGCGTGCGCTGGAAGTAATCGGCGATCTTCTCGGTCACGGTGCCGTCCGGGCGCCCCGGAAACGACCGGTTCATATTGCCCCTGTCGATGGGCGAGGTGCGGGTGCCCGCGCGGAACGCCGGGTAGTTGAAGGCCGGCACGATGATCAGCCGGCCGGTCACATCCTCGGCCTTGGTGGTGGCGGCCAGTTCTTGCAGCGCAATCGGGCCTTCGTATTCATCGCCGTGGTTGGCGCCCGTCAGCAGCGCGGTCGGCCCCGCGCCGTTCTTGATCACCGTCAGCGGAATCATAACCGAGCCCCAGGCCGAGTCATCGCGGCTGTAGGGCAGCTTCAGATAGCCGTGGTGCACCCCGTCCTGATCCAGCGGAATGGTGGGGGAGATCGGATTTGGCTTCATGGCTCAGTCCTTCACGAACATTTTGCGCGGCACATCGGACAGGCACTCCGGCCCGTTTGCCCCGATGCGGATGCTTTCGGTGATCTCAAATCCCCAGTCCTCCATCCAGAGGCCAGTCATAAAGTGGAACGTCATGTTTTCCTGCAAGACGGTGGTGTCACCCGCCCGCAGCGACATGGTGCGCTCGCCCCAGTCCGGCGGGTAGCTGACCCCGATCGGATAGCCGGTGCGGTTGTCCTTCTCGATGCCGTATGTCTTCAGCACCTTGAAGAACGCCTTGGCAATGTCCTCGCAGGTGTTGCCGGCCTTCGCGACTTCCAGCCCGGCCTCCATCCCCTCCAGCACCGCCTTTTCCGCATCCAGGAAGGTCTGCGTCGGTTTGCCCAGGAACACGGTGCGCGACAGCGGGCAGTGGTAGCGGTGCACCACGCCCGCGATCTCAAAAAACGTGCCCTCGCCGGATTTCATCGGCAGGTCGTCCCAGGTCAGATGCGGCGCGGCGGCATCCGCGCCCGAGGGCAGCAGCGGCACGATGGCGGGGTAATCGCCGCCAAAGCCAAGCTCCGCGTCATAGCGCAGGCCCGCGTCATAGATATCGGCCACCAGATCGCATTTGCGCATCCCAGGCTCGACCTTGTCGAAAATACGCTGGTGCATCCGCCCGACGATCTGCCCCGCCTGCCGCATATACGCCAGCTCGGCCTCGGATTTCACCGCCCGCTGCCAGTTGACCAGCGCGTTGGCATCGCCGAACCGCGCATCCGGCAGGTGCTTTTGCAGCGACGCATAGGCGGCAGCGGTGAAATAGTAGTTGTCCATCTCGACGCCGATGTTGCCGCCGTCCAGCCCGCGGTCCTTCAGCTGCGCCGACAGGTAATCCATCGGGTGCCGCTCGGTCGACTGAACGTAGTGGTCCGGATAGCCGATGATACTGGCGGGGTTCATGTAGCAGGTGCGCAGCGCCCCGTTGGCATCCTGGCCGCGGCCATACCAAAGCGGCTCGCCGTCCATTGCGACAACAACGCATTGATGCACATAGAAGGACCAGCCGTCATAGCCGGTCAGCCAGTTCATGTTCGACGGATCAGTGACGATCAGAAGATCAAGCCCGCGGCGGGACATTTCGGCCCGGGTCTTGTCCAGACGCGCCTGGTATTCAGCGCGGGAGAAATACAGCTTGGGGTCTGCCATATGCGTGGTTCCTGGTTGATCAGCTGGTGAAAGTGGCGCCGGCACCCGCCGCATCAGCGCGGGAGCCTGCAAGGGTTGCGATGGCGGTGTCCTGCACACCGGTGCCGGTCAGATCGGCAATGATCAGATCACTGTCCGACCGGCGTCCGGCGGCCTGGCCTGCGGTGATCCCGCCCAATTCAGCAAAGCTCTGGTCCCCGGCGATCAGCCCGGCAGCGATGGCGCTGCGCAGCTCGCCCTTGACGGCGCATTGCGCCTGGCTGTCGGGCACATAAAGGTCCGCCTTGACCAGGCAGGCGGGCTCCAGCTCGCACTTGTGCTCCTGGTCCGATCCCATGGCGATGACCAGCTGCCCCGGCTGCAGCCAGTTTGCCTGGATCACAGGGTCTGCTGCGGGGGTTGTGGTGACGACAATACCGGCCGAGGACACTGCCTCTGCGATATCGCTGCTGACAGAGATTTCAATCCCCAGGTCGTCGCGCAAACCGGCGGCAGCGGCCTCTGCCTTGGCGCTGTCCCGCGCCCAGATCACGGCGCTTTTGATGTCGCGCACCAGGGTCATCGCCTTCAGCTGCATCCGCGCCTGCACGCCCGCGCCAATGATGCACACATGCGCCGCATCCTCCCGCGCCAGATGGCGTGCCGCGACCGCTCCGGCGGCGGCGGTGCGCACATCGGTGAGGTAGCCATTGTCCAGAAGCAGCGCCTCCAAAAGGCCGGTCTTGCTGGAAAACACCACCATCAGACCCGTGGTGCTGGGCAGCCCAAGCTTGGGGTTGTCGAAAAACCCCGGGCTCATCTTCATCGCAAAGCTGTCGATCCCCGGCACATAGGCGGTCTTCACGCAGACCTCGCCGTTATGGTCCGGGACCAGGAGCGTCATGATCGGCGGCATCTCCACCCCGCCGCCCGCCAGCGTGCTAAAGCCCTGCTCCACACAGTCCACGGCATCGCCGTCCAGCGGCACCAGGCCGCGCAGCTCCGCTTCGGTCAGAATCCTGATGTCAGGCATCCGCGCCTCCCCCGGTCTCCGCCGCCACGTCCACATCTTCACCATCAATGATCCGCTTGTGCAGCGCCATGTCTATGTTCTGACCGCTGACCAGCACCGCGCAGCGTCCCGGGTTTTCGATCCTGCCCGACAGCAGGGCGGCAATGCCGACACTGCCGGAGCCTTCGATCACCTGGCGCTCCTCGAAATAGGCATGGCGGATTGCGGCCGCGATCTCCGCTTCGGAGACCAGCACCACATCATCGACGAATGCCTTTGTCATCTCAAAGGTATAGGCGTTGTCCAGCCCGATGCCACCGCCCAGGGAATCCGCCAGCGTCGGCAGCTCCTCCACCTGCACCGGCTTGCCGGCCTGCAGGCATTCATACATCGCCGCCCCGCGCTCCATGCTGACGCCGATCACCCGGACCGCCGGATTTGCCGCCTTCATCACCATCGCCACGCCGGAAATCAGCCCGCCGCCCGAAAGCGGCACCAGCACGGTCTCCAGATCCGGTGCCTGCTCCAGCATTTCCAGCGCCACGGTGCTTTGCCCGGCAATGATATCGCGGTGGTCGAACGGCGGCAGCATGGTCATGCCCCCGGCCACCAGCCGGTCCACTTCCATCTGCGCATCATCTTGCGAGCGGCCTAAGATCCGCACCTCCGCGCCGTGGGACTTGATGCCCTCGACCTTGTTCTGCGGCACCAGCTCCGACATGCAGATGATGCAGCGCACCCCGGCCTGCGCCGCCGCATAGGCCAGCCCGCGCCCGTGGTTGCCGGTGGAGACGCCAACCACCCCCGCCGCGCGCTGCTCCTCGCTCAGCGACAACACCGCATTGGTGGCGCCGCGCAGCTTGAAACTGCCGGTGATCTGGGTGCTTTCCAGTTTCAGCGAGACCTGCCCGCTGCAAAGCTTGCTCAGAGCGGGAGACTCCACAAGAGCCGTCCGCCGGATCCGCCCGGCAATCCGCGCCCGCGCCTGATAGCTGTCCCGAAGGGTGATTTTCTCAGTCATTGGACCTGTCTTGTCTTGTTAGAGTTCAAACAACCGGCCATAGCCCGGCACCGCATCGCTGATCCCGGCCAGCCGCAGGCAGCGCCAGACCATTGCCTGGTTCGAGCTGACAACCGGCTTGCCCAGCCGGTCCTCGATCCGCTGCACGCAAGGTGCCGCCCGCAGCGCGGTGCAGGACAAAAACAGCGCATCCGCGCCCGCATCGCAGGCGGCAATGCCGGCCTCGATGATGCTGTCCTCGGAAATCCGCGCCATCTGGCGGTCGTCGGTCAGCCCGAAACAGGCGGCACTCACCACCTCCGGCCCGTGCGCCGTAAAGTACTGCGCCATTTCATCGGTGACGGCCGGGCTGTAGGGGGTCAGCAGCGACACCCGCCCGGCCCCCAATGCCGCAAACGCATCAAACGCGGCAGAGCTGGGGGTGACGCAAGGCGCGCCCGGCTTGGCCGTGTTCAGGTAGCGGGCGACCGCATCATTGCCCAAAACGATCGAGGCCGCGGTGCAGCCATAGGCCACCACATCCACCGCTTCCCCCGGCAGGATCTGTGCTGCGGCCTCAGCCAGCCGCGGGCCGGTCTGCAGCAACGTTTCCCGGGTGGTCGGGTTCTCGAATTCGATCCGGTTCACGTAGACGCCGACCCGGTCCGGGTCGCAGATCCGGGCAAAGTCGCGCTCGGACGTGTGGTCGGTCGCCAGCGCCACCAGCGCGATCCGTTTCTTCACGGGGCGGTCGTCCAGCCGGGCCGGAACACGCGAGGGCGTGGCATGGATATCAAGAGCCATTTCTGCTTTCCTAAACAACAAGAACCGGGGTTTCCGCCAGGCTTGTCACCTTGTGGGAGACACTGCCCAGAAGCACCCCCTCCAGCGAGCCAAGGCCGCGGCTGCCGATCACGATCAGATCGTTGCCGTGCTCCCTGGCAAAGCTTGTGATGGTGCGCGCCACCGGCCCGGCTTTGACAAAGGCGCGGGGGTTTGGAACGCCCCCCTCTGCCGCCAGCGCCTTGCCGCGCTCGGCCACCTGTCTGGCGTGGCCGCGCATGATCTCGTCCAGATCATCCGGCTGATCCGGGCGCACCATATGCATCGAGGCCTCCAGCAGCGAATGATGGCGATAGACCGTCAGCAGGGTCAGTTCCGCGCCGCACAGCTGCGCCAGTTCCGCCGCCTTGGCCAGCGCGGCCTCCGCCCCTTGGGAGCCGTCAAAGGGCACCAGAATAGATGTGAACATCGCCGCGCCTCCTTACTTGGCAAAGGCCAGGTCGCGCAGGAACAGCGCAATCTGCGGGAAGAAGATCAGCGCCACCGACACGCCCAGCAGCATCAGGATGAAGGGCGGCGTGCCGCGCACCACCTCGGCATAGGGGCGCTTGAAAACGGCAATTGCGGTGAAGATATCGCAGCCGAAGGGCGGCGTGGCTGACCCGATTGCGACCTGCAGGGTGATGATGGTGCCGACCAGCACCGGGTCGATGCCGACGGATTTCACCACCGGAGCAAACACCGGCACCAGCACCAGGATCACCACGATGGGATCGACAAACATGCAGCCGATGAAAAACGCGATGGAGATCACGAACAGCACCCCGATGGCGCCCATTTCAGCGATGCCGATGGCCCCCAGGATCTGCTGCGGCACCTGCGCGAAAGAGATCACCCAGGAAAACGCCGCCCCTGCCCCCACCAGGATGAACACAATGGCGGTGATCAACCCGGTGGACTTGGCGGTTTCATAGACATCCGCCAGCACCATAGAGCGGAACACCAGCACCTCCAGGATCAGCGCATAAAGCACACAGGCCGCCGCCGCCTCGGTCGGGCTGAACACGCCGCCATAGATGCCGCCGATGATGATCACCGGGAACCCCATCGGCCACAGCGCCTGCCGCATGGTCTGAAACCGCTCGGCCCAGGTCGCCTTGGGCTCGGTCGGGACGTTGTTGCGCACCGCATAGATGTAGGCATAGGCCGAAAACAGCAGCAGGATCAGCAGGCCGGGACCGATGCCCGCAATGAACAGCTCGGCAATCGAGGTGCTGGACACCACGCCATAGATGATCATGCCGATGGAGGGCGGGATCAGAAAGGCGATGTCGCTGGCATTGACGATCAGCGCCAGCACAAAGCTGTCCTTGTACCCCGCCTGCAGCATCCGCGGGCGCAGGGGCGAGCCGATCGCCACCACCGTTGCCTGGGTCGACCCCGACACTGCGCCGAACATGGTGCAGGCCGCCGCGGTCGAAATCGCCAGCCCGCCGCGGATATGCCCCATATAGGCCATCACCACATTGATCAGCCGCCCGGCCGACTGGCCCCGGGTCATGATGTCGGCAGCAAAGATGAACATCGGCACCGCAATCAGCGACGCAGGCCGGATCCCCGCCAGCATCTGCTGCACCATGGTTTCGGTCCGGGCCAGATCGCCGAACAGCATCAAGAAGCCGATGAACGCGCCGGCAATCAGCGGGATCATCATCGGAAAGCCCAGCAGCAGCAGGACAATCATGGTCAGGAAAATAGTTGCAGCCATGGGTCCGTCCTCAGATTTCGATTTCTTCCGCGTCCTCGTACCCCTCTTGCACATGGGTCGAGAGGTAGATGCCGGAGGACGTCAGGTTGCGCACCGCGGTCAGCAGGTACTGGGCACCGGTCATGAAGAACCCCGCAGGCACCCAGACCAGGATCACCCAGACCGGGATTTGCAGCGCCGGCAGCACCCGCCCGCGCGACGCCTGCGAGCCGATGTATTTCACCGCGTAAAAGCACAGCAGGAACATGAACCCGGCGGTAATCACCGAAATCACCACCACCATCACCTTGCGCAGATGCGGCGGCAGCAGGTCATAGATCGCCGACATCCGGATATGGCGGGCATTGCGCGCCGCATAGCTGATGCCGGCAAAGGTGATCAAGATGATCAGGATCCGGTTCAGCTCTTCGGTGAAGAAGATGGAATTGCCCAGCACGAACCGCCCCACCACATTGGCTACGGTATTGGCCGCCATCAGCAGAACACCCGCCGCCAGCAGGAACGACTCGGTGCGGCTGATGGCGCTGTCGATCACCCCCAGGAAACCGGGCAGCGCGGACTCATGTGTCTGGTGCATTCCTTCCTCCCAAGGTCTGCGGCTGGCTGAGCGGGCGGCACCCGCTCAGCAGCAGTTGCATCGCAGGCGTCAGTTGGCGGTGGCCGCCAGGTCTGCCTTCATCTGTTCCAGGATCGCGGCGCCGCTGTCGCCGGTCATCTCGATGAACTTGGCCTCGACCTCTGCCGCCGCCTCCTTGAAGCAGCTGCGCTGCTCGTCGGTCAGCACCGTCACCTTCATCTCAGGCTTGGCCTCCATGATCTTGGCCAGCTCGGTCTCTGCCGCTTCCTGCTGGTACACCACAGTGTGGTCATAGGCCGCCTGCGCCGCGTTCTGCACCAGCTGCTGATCCTCCGGGCTCAGGCCGTCATAGAATTCCTTGTTGGCCATCACCGCGGTGGTGAAATTGTTATGGCCCGCATAGGTGATGTAATCGGTGACCTCATAAATCTTGGTCGAGTACAGGAAGAACGTCGGGTTCTCCTGCCCCTGGATCACATTGGTCTGCAAACCGCCGTACACCTCGCCCCAGGGCAGCGGCGTCGGGGTGGCGCCAAAGGCCTTGTAGCTTTCGACCAGCAAGGGGTTGGTCATCACCCGGAACTTCACCTCGTCCAGATCGGCGCAGGTGGTCACCGGTGTCTTGGTGGTCATCGCCACTTCGCCCTCGGGGAACATGTTCAGCAGCTCCAGCCCCTGATCGGCATAGAGCGGCTTGAACATGTCGTTGATCGCCTTGCTCTCCTTATAGAAGCGCGCCAGGTGATCCTGATCGGTCGGCAGCAGATACGGCACAAAGAACACTTGCGCCTCGGGAATCAAGGAACCGGTAAAGCCCGGCGACTGGTCGACGAACTGCAGGATGCCGTCCTGGGTCTGCTCCATGATGTCGGCGGATTCGCCCAGCGTGCCATAGGGGAACAGCTGGATCTCGTGATCCGAGTTCGCCTCGATCTCTTCCTTGAACTTCTGCGCATAGACGCCCTGCACATCGGTCATCGCCTCCTCAAAGGCGTACCGCCAAGTGTCCGCTTGCGCCGCGCTGCCCGCCAGGGCAATCCCCGCAGCCGCCAGGGCCGCGAAGCTGAATGTGACTGTCTGAGCCATGATTTCCTCCCAAGTCTCACCGGTGCCTGCGCACCGCTGCGACAGACTTGAGAGGAATTGTACTGCATGTCAATTTTTTTATTGTTGCAGGACAATCAGTATGTGAAGGGCGCAATCCCCTCCGGCGGGCGGCCCAGCATGCCGCCGATCAGCTCCAGCGCCTGGCGGAACCGGTCCTGGTCCTGCACGCTGCCCAGCGACACCCGCACCGCGTTCTGCGGCGGGGTCTTGGGGGGCAGGAACGGCGCATCCGGTGCCACTGCCACCTTCAGCTCCTGCGCGTAGGAGACAAAGCTGGCGGTGGTCCAGCCCTCGGTCAGCGGCAGCCACAGGTGCAGCGCCGAGGGATGGCCCTGCCAGCGCCAGCCCTGCAGCACATCTTCGGCAATGGCATACCGCTCCGCCAGCGCCCGGCGCTGCCACTCTGCCAGTTCCAGCGCGGTGCCGTCCTGCACCCAGCGGGTGGCCAGCTCGCACATCAGGGGCGTTGCCATCCAGCCGAACACCACAATCCGCCCGGTCAGCGCAGGCAGCAGATGCTCTGGTGCCGCCAGATAGCCCGCGCGCAGCCCCGACACAGTGCATTTGGTAAAGGTCGTCAGGTAAATCGACCGCTCCGGCGCCAGCGCCGAAACCGGCACCGGGCGGTCCGCCGCCACCGGCCCGAAGGCATCGTTTTCGATGATGTGCAGGTCATATTTGCGGGCAATCCCCACCAGCGCCCGGCGGCGCTCTTCCGGCATCATCCCGGCGGTGGAGTTGGCCAGGGACGGCAGCAAAAACAGTACCTTGGGCGACTGCTCCCGGCAATACCGCTCCAGCGCCTCCGGCAGGATGCCGCCGGCATCCGTCTCCAGCCCGGCCAGGTTCAGCCCCAGGTAGGAACAGCCCGACACCAGCAGGTGATGGGTGATCTTGTCCGATACCACCGTATCGCCGGGCCGGGTCAGCGCCGACAGCGCCGCCGACATGCCGTGGCTCACGCCATTGGTCATTATGATCCGCTCCGCGGGCACCTCCAGCCCGCAGACCTTCAGCCACTCCGCCCCGGCGGCGCGGTGCGCGTCATGGCCGACGTTGGGGCGGCAGGACAGGTAATAGCTCGGATCCAGCGCCTCCGGCAGTTCCTTCAGCGCCTGCTCGAACCGTTCCGCGTGCTGCTGCGAAAACAGCGGGCGCGAGATTGACAGATCAAAGCCTCCGCCCTTCTCCGAACTCAGCTGGAACGGCTGGTCGTTCGAGGTATCCGGGTCCAGCACATAGCTGCCGCGCCCGACTTGGCCGTCAATCAGCCGCTGCCGCCGCAGGCTTTCATAGGCCTTGCTGACGGTGTGAACGCTCAGCCCCAGCTCCTCCGCCATTTTGCGGTGGGTCGGCAGCTGGGTGCCCTTGGGCAGCCGCCCGTCTGAGATGGCCTTGGCGATGGCGGCGGCCAGGCTGGTGTGCAGCGGCGTGGCCAGCGAAGCGGGATCGGGATACCAGATTGTCATGGTGCAATTGTATAGCGCCCCGCGCCGCAAACCCCAAGACAATTGCCGCAGATCGCGGACTCACCGGCCCCGGTTGTCCCTGCCACCCCTTACCCCGCAAAAAATATTTTGTAGGGCAGGAAAACCGGATATACATACCCCACAAAGATTTTTCTGTGGGGTAGCCCCGTGATCCAGCACCACTCCGCCGCAGGCACCGCCGCCTGGACCGACCTTCTGCGCTCGCTCAAGGACAGCGCCGTCTCCGGCCTGCGCGGCGCCCCCAAGCTCAAGACCATCGGCCGCAAGCGCTACTGGTACGACCACTACCGGATCGGCACCGAAACCGTGGACCGCTACATCGGCGAGGACACGCCCGAGCTGCGCAGCCGGCTGGAGCGCCAAAAACCCATCGCCGAGGCCGAGAAACAGGCCGGCCGCGAGCGCGCCCGCCTGATGCGCACCCTGCGCGCCGAGGGCTACCTGATGGCGGATGCCGGCAGCGGCCAGGTGATCTCTGCGATGGCCCGCGCCGGGGTGTTCCGGCTGGGCGGCACTCTGGTCGGCACCCAGGCCTTCCGCTGCTACGAGGGCGAGCTGGGCGTGCGCATCACCTTCGACCAGGCGGCAATGACCGACGACATCGACATCGCCAGCTTCGAGCGGCTCTCGCTGGTGCTGCAGGACAGCGTCGACGCCCCCCTGGCCGACGTCTTCTCGGAGCTGAAGTTCGACCCCCTGCCCTCCACCGAAAAAGGCCAGGTCTGGCGCTGGCGGCAGACCGACCGCCGCACCCTCGTGGAATTCCTCACCCCCTCCTTCAGCGATCAGGAGGGCCTGCGCGACCTGCCTGCCCTCGGCGTCAGCGCCCAAAGCCTGCATTTCCTCAATTACCTGATTGCCGAACCGCTGCAGGCCCCCCTGCTCTACCGCTCCGGCGTGCTGATCCAGATCCCCCGGCCCGAACGCTTTGCCATCCACAAGCTGATCGTCGCCGACCGCCGCCGCGGCGGCGCCGACGAACTGAAATCGCGCAAGGACCGGGCCCAGGCCGCCTTCCTGATCGAGGTTCTGCACGCCGAGCGCCCCGACGACCTGGCCGAGGCCTACGAGACCGCGATGGAGCGCGGCCCGGCCTGGCGCGCCCGCATCACCGCCAGCCTGCAGCGGATGCCGGAGACCCGCGCCCTGCTGGATTCGCTGCCGTCCTGATCCCGGCTCAGCCGGCCTGCAGCTGCCGCACCATCTCGTCCCGCATCCGGTACTTCTGCGGCTTGCCGGTGACGGTCATCGGCAGCTCAGCCACGATCCGCACATGCTGCGGGATCTTGAAATGCGCGATCTGGCCGCGGCAATGGCTGCGCACCGCCTCTTCCTCCAGGCTGGCGCCCGCCGCCGGCACCACCCAGGCGCAGACCTGCTCGCCGAACTTCTCATCCGGCACCCCGAACACCTGCGCATCCGCGATATCCGGGTGGCGGATCAGAAACTCCTCGATCTCACGCGGATAGATGTTCTCGCCGCCGCGGATGATCATGTCCTTCACCCGCCCGGTGATGCTGCAGAACCCCTGATCGTCAAAGGTGCCCAGATCGCCGGTGCGCATCCAGCCGTCCCGGATCGCCTCGCCGGTCGCGGCGGGGTCGTCCCAATAGCCCTGCATCACCGAATAGCCGCGCACCAGCAGCTCGCCGCGTTCGCCCGCAGGCACGGTGCGGCCCCCGGCATCCACCGCCTTCACCTCCAGATGCGGATGCACCCGGCCCACGGTGGTGCAGCGTTTCTCTGCCGGATCAGAGGTGAAGCTTTGAAAGGACACCGGCGCGGTTTCGGTCATGCCATAGCAGATCGTCACCTCCTGCATGTGCATGTCGCGGTTCACCCGCCGCATAATCTCAATCGGGCACGGCGCGCCGGCCATGATGCCGGTGCGCAGGGAGGACACATCGCGGGGTGACTGGTCCAGCTCCTGCAGCATGGCGACAAACATCGTCGGCACGCCATAAAGCGCGGTGGCGCGTTCCGCGGCGGCGGCGTCCAGCACCGCGGCGGGCTCAAACGCCTCGCCGGGGAAAATCATCGCCGCGCCCTTGGAGACCGCCCCCAGCACCCCCATCACCATGCCAAAGCAATGGTACAGCGGCACCGGGATCAGCAGCCGGTCAGCCTCCGTCAGCTTGATCCGGCTGGTGACGAACCGGGCGTTGTTGACGATGTTGAAATGCGTCAGCGTCGCGCCCTTGGGCAGCCCCGTGGTGCCAGAGGTGAACTGGATGTTGATCGCCTCCTCCGGTGCCAGATCCGCGCTAAGCGCGTCCAGCGCCGCTGTCTCCACCCCCGCGCCCATCTCCTGCAGGGTGTCAAAGGGCAGAACGCCCGGCCCCGGATCCGCCGCCATCACCACAGCATGGCGCAAAGCGGGCAGCCGCGCCGCCTCCAGCTGGCCGGGGGCAGCGGAGGCCAGCTCCGGCGCCAGTTCGCGGATCATGCCCAGATAGTTGGAACTCTTAAAGCTTGCCGCCGCGATCAGCACCTTGCAGCCGGTCTTGTTGAGCGCATATTCCAGCTCCGCCAGCCGGTAAGCCGGGTTGATCGTCACCAGAATGGCGCCGATCCGGGCGGTGGCGAACTGGGTCAGCACCCATTCGCAGCGGTTCGGGGACCAGATCCCGACCCGGTCGCCCTTCACAACCCCCAGCGCCAGCAGCCCCGCCGCCAGTTCATCCGCCTTCTGCGCCATCTCCGCATAGGTCATCCGGATACCCGCGTCCGTCAGCACCAGCGCCTCGCGGTTGCCGTGCCGCTCCACCGCCTGCTGCAGCAGCGCCGGGATGGTGATATGCTGCAGCGGCGGCGCGCTTGGCCCCCGCACATGCGACAGGCCGTCAATCGGGGCGGTAAGATCAGGGTGCGGGTCAGTCATGGGTGTCCTCAGCTGGATAAGCGGACCGGGCCGCCGCAACGGCAGCCCGGCCAGGGTTCAAACGCGATCAGCTGCGGGCGACGTTGATCACCTGCATCTGGGTGTATTCCGCCAGCCCCTCGACCGACTGTTCCACCCCCAGGCCAGAGCCCTTAAAACCCGCCATCGGGATATGCGGGCCGATGTTCAGCTGCTGGTTCACCCAGATGGTGCCGGATTCGATGCGCCCGGCGATTTCGGTGGCCTTGGCAGTATCGCCCGAATGCACCGATCCGCCCAGCCCGTAATCGGAGGCATTGGCCCGCGCGACCACATCGTCGATATCGTCAAAGCGGATCACCGGCAGGACCGGGCCGAACTGCTCCTCGTCGACGATCTTCTGGCCGTTGGTCACATCGCGCACGATGGTGGGCGGCACGAAATAGCCGGGGCCGTCCTTGGCGCTGCCGCCCGCAATGATCTGCCCGCAGGCGCGCGCGTCCTCCAGGAAGCCCTTGATCTTGTCAAACTGCGCCTTGTTCTGGATCGGGCCAATTGTTGTCCCTTGCTTCATGCCGTCATCGACCACCGCCTGTTCGGCCAGCGCGGCCAGCTCGCCGCAGAACGCCTCGTAGATATCGCTGTGCACATAGGCGCGCTTCACTGCAAGGCAGACCTGCCCCGCATTCAGGAACGCGCCGCCATAGACCTTTTCCGCAGCCGCCTTCACATCCACATCCGGCAGCACGATCGCCGGGTCGTTGCCGCCCATCTCCAGCGTCACCCGCTTCATGGTGTCCGCCGCACTCGCCATGATCCGCTTGCCGGTCTCGGACGAGCCGGTAAAGCCGATCTTGGCCACATCCGGATGCGCCGTCAGCTTGGGGCCCAGGTCATTGGAATCGGTGATGATGTTCACAAGGCCCGCCGGGAAGATCCGGGCGCAGATTTCGCCCAGCTTCAACGCCGCAACCGGGGTCGTGGGCGCAGGCTTCAGCACGATGGCATTCCCCGCCATCAGCGCAGGCCCGATCTTCCAGCAGCACAGGAGCAGCGGAAAATTCCAGGCGATGATGCCCGCCACCACGCCCAAGGGCTTGTGCCGTGTCTCAATGCGTAATTCCGCGTCATCCTGGATCACCCGGTCCGGCAGCTCCAGCGTTGCGGTATGCGCCAGGTATCCCTGCGACCAGGCCACCTCGCCCTGCGCCTCAGGCAGCGGTTTGCCCTGCTCCATCGTGATCAGCCGCGCCAGCTCATCCGCCTCCTCGCCAATCGCAGCGGCCAGCGCCTCCACCTTGGCGCGTCGCTCAGCCATCGGGGTCTCCGCCCAGGCTTTCTGCGCCGCCTTGGCAGCGGCCACCGCCTCGTTCATCTGCGCCTCAGAGGCATGCGGCACGCGGGCAAACACCTCCTCCGTCGCCGGGTTGATCACCTCGATCATGCGCTCCGCCGAAACCTGTTCGCCGTTGATCAGCATGCGGTATTCCATTGCCGTTCTCCCTGTTTATCCGTCAGCCGGGTTTGATTGCAGAAGACAACCACGCCCCGGCAGCGCGGTCTTGGGCACCGGTGCCAAAGAGTTTGCGTCCTGCGCCAAAAATCCGCCCAGGGTGCAGGTGCTCAGGAACCCGCGCGGCGAGCAGCCGAACTGCTGGCGGAAGGTTCGGTTGAAATGCGAGATATCGCCAAACCCCGCGCCATAAGCGATCTGCGCAATCGGCACCCGGACGCCCTGCCGTGCCGCATGGCGCAGCTTGCCCGCCACCGCGGACAGCCGGGTGCGGGTCAGGCAGTCGGTGAAGGTGGTGCCGTTTTCCTGAAACTCCCGCTGCAGCTGGCGCCGCGACAGCCCGGTCCGCGCGGCCAGCGTATCCACTGTCAGCCTAGGATCGCCGCTCAGCAGCTCCAGCGTTTCGCGCACCAGCCGGAACCGGTGCTTGCGGCTGCCCAGGCTGCCCGCCCCCGGGCGCGCACCGGCGGCAAAGGCCAGCGGCACCAGGTCAAAAATATAGCCGGCGCTGTCCTCCGCGCCGGTCCCATCCAGCAGCCCGCACAGGCTGGCGTGCAGCGGATGCGGCGGCGCGATCTTGCGGCCCGCCGCGGGCATCTCCCGGCGCCTCTCCAGCACCAGCGCCCGCGGCAGATGCGCCGACAGAAACGCCGCGGGCCGGCCGCTGACGCGCAGCTCCGCCGCACGGGTGGAATCCAGCAGCAGGAACTCCCCCGGCGTCAGAACCGTCTCACACCCCGCGTGCTGGATACCGGTCTCCCCCTCCAGCTGGCGCAGCAGAAAGAAATGCTCCTGATCATCGCGCAGGATGCCCTTGCGGGTGCGCTCGATGCGGGCCGGCGGGCAGCGGATCTCAGCCACATCCACACCGCTGCGCCGGCGCAGGCCGAACGTCCCCGCCCAAGTCCCTGCGGCCCGCTCCGGTGTCGCATAGTAGTGGCCGCAATTGGCCCGCAGGGTGCTGTTCCAGTTCTCAAAGCAGATCATGCAGCGTGCGGCCCCCCTGCCCCGATGCGCTCGCGGCCCGTGAAGGACGGGGCTTGCAGCATCTCCCCTGCCCCGCCGTCCGTGCAGGCCCGGGCCAGCAGCCCGGTGAAATGCGCCGCCGCCAGGCTGGCGCCGCGCACCGGCGCGCCGGGACCGCCCGGACAGGCACCGAACCGCGCCCCCGGCAGGTCCAGCCGCGACCACTGGCCGGGCGCGCAGCGGGCATCGCCCTGCACAGAAAGAACCCCTTCGCACCCCGCCGGATAGACCGGCGCCCCGCGCGCCGGGGCGGAGGCCACCAGCCGCTTGCCCGCCGCAAGCACCGCCGCCACCGCCTCCGTCAGCAGCGGGCTGGCCTCCCCATGGCCAAAGGAGCAATGGACGATCTCCGCCTCCGACTCCGCGGCTAGGCGCAGCGCGTCCGCCACGGTGGCAAGCGAGGTGGCGAGCCGCCCCGGAAAGATGCTGAGCCCAAGTAAGCGGGCCCCGGGCGCATTGGCATGGATGGCAGCCGCCATGTGGCTGGCATGCAGCGCCGCCGGGCTTTCGGCTGCCCGCGGGTGCAGCGCGCACAGGTCCATCCGGGCGGCAAGGCCGGGGGTCTCCGCCGCCAGCGGCCCGTCAATCAGCGCAATCAGCGGCGCACGGGTCATGCCGCGCCCTCCGTCAGGTTGATTTCCAAATCGAACGCCCCGCCCGCCGCGGCGCCGCCATGCGCGGTCAGGATGCGGGTGGCCTGGGGGAACGCCGCGTCGATATGGGCCAGGATCCGGGCCGCGGTGGCAGGATCCACCTCTGACAGAGCTTCATCCAGGATCAGGATATCAAAGGGCTGCAGCAGCGCCCGCAGCAGGCACAGCCGCTGCCGCTCGCCGCCCGACAGGGTCAGCCCGCTTTCACCCAGCATGGTGTCCAGCCCCCCTGCCCCGCGGAACCTGTCCGCCAGGCCGAACAGCTCCAGCAGCGCCCGGACCTGCGCTTCATTCTCAGGCTTGGCCCAAAACGACCGGCTCTGGAACAGGTTGTCGCGCAGGCTGGCCCGCAGGGTAAAGGGCCGCTGCCCAGCATAGGCCACCCGCTCCGGCAAACCGGCCCCGCCCAGCAGGCCCAGGTCCGCACCGCCCAGGGTCACACGCCCGGCCACGGGCCGCGCCCGCCCGCAGAGCACCGCCAGCAAGGAGGTCTTGCCCGCGCCGCTTGCCCCTCTCAGCGCCACCCTGGCGCCTTCGGGAATGGTCAGGGACAGCGGCCCCAGCGGCACCGCCGCCCCGCGCGAAACGGTCACGCCCGCCAGCCGCAGATCATACCCAGCCGGCTCAAAACCGGCTGCCCGGGCGGGGCCATCTGCCTGCATCACCACATCCAGCCGCGCCGCCGCCACCTTGACCCGCGCCTGCGCGTGCCACAGGCCCAGCAGCGACTGCATCGGCCCGGTCATGAAGCCCATATAGGCCACGAAGGCAATGAGCGAGCCCAGCGGCCACTCGCCCCTGATCACCATCAGCCCGCCCGCCAGAAAAATCGCCGAGCGGGTCAGCGCCGACAGCAGCACCGGCACCGCGCGGGTGAACTCGCCCCACAGGTTCTGCGCAATCAGTTTCTGGCTCAACCCGGCATGATCCCGCAGGCTGCGCCGCTCGGCCCATGCCGTTCCGCGGGCCGCCTGCAGCGCAGGCAGGCCGAACAGGGTCTCCGACAGCCCCGCGCTGTACCGCCCCTGCATCTCGCGCACCGCCGCCGCGTGGCGCTCTGTCCGGGGCCGCGCCCAGATCAGAAAGGCCAGCTCCGCCGGGGCCAGCAGCGCTGTCAGCAGCCCCAGCCGCCAGTCCAGGACCATCAGCATCGCCGAGCCGCCCATCAGCCGGATCAGCGCCGAGGAGCCGCCCAGCACCGCGTTAAACGCAAACTTCTGCACCTCCGCCGCGTCGCCATCCACCCGCGCCAGCAGCTCACCGGCGCGCTGGCTGGCAAACCACCCGGCAGGCTTGGCAGCCAGCCGCGACAGCAGCCTCTGCCGCATCCGCGCCAGCATCCGGACAGAGGCCCGCATATGCAGGATATTGCTCAGCGCGCCGGTGCCGGTGGCCAGCAGGCCGATCCCGAACAGCGCCAGCGACCAGATCACCAGCTGCGCCGCATCCCCCGCCATCAGCCCGCGGTCGATCACCAGCTTGCTGATATAGGGCGGCAGCAGGCCAATCGCGGCAGCAGCAAAGCTGATCAGCAACAGCTCCGCCAGCCGCCGCCGGTGCGGCCGCAACAGCGGCAGCAGCCAAACCGCCGTGGCAGGCGTGAAAAGCGCCGCGCCCGCACGCGATGGCAGGCGCGGCCAGGTCCGGGCGGCAGCACCGCCGCCCGGCTGGGAGGAGAGTTTTGCGGCAGGCCCGCTCATTCCTGCGGCACGACATGCAGGGTGGAGACGGACATATCCCCGCCCGACGGCATCCGTATCTCGCCCACCCGCTCCAGCGTCTCGCTGTCGTAGATGCCGATGTCGTCATTGGTGCCCGCGACATAGAGCTCCTTCCCGTCGCTGGAGACATTGATGACGTAGTAGGTGTGCGGCAGGTCCACCCGCTTCACCAGTTCCTGGGTTTCCAGATTGTGCTTGGACAGCTGGGTATAGACGCCGTACAGGTGCTTGGGATCCACCGCACTGCGCACGGCCGAGAACATCAGCACCTCGAAGGACGCGAAATCGGCGATTTCCGTCTCCCCCGTGGTCAGGTCAACGGACTGATATCCCCAAACAAAATCCGCCATCTCCTGCTGGGTTTCGTCCGTAAACACCGCCGCGGTGTACATCAGCAGCATCTCGTCGTTCTGGCTGCCGGTGGGCCAGAACGCCAGCACATCCGGAGGGCTGTAGGTGGGGCGGTCCCAGCTGGCATTGGCAATCGCCACCTCAATGTCGCCATTGGAGGGATCGACCCGGTAGATCTCATGCCCGGCAACATAGACCTGCCCGTTGCGGTCGCTCGCCATCAGGGTGGACCGCCGCGGCGCCTCATAGGTGGCGGACGGCTTGGCCTCCAGCCCGGCACCCGCGTCATAGACGGCAAACTCCGGCTGCATCACCTCATAACGGTCGGTTCTCTTGCGCACCGGATTGCGCACCGTGTAGATCTGGCTGCCGTCCTTGGACACAGCCAGCGAGGCCAGCGAGCGGCGGGTCACATCCCCCTCCGACTGGGCTGCGTGAAAGACCTTTTCGCAGGTCTCGATATCGACCCCGACCACGTCCTGCCAATGGTTCAGCAGCACATAGGCGATGCGGTAGTCCGGCGACATGGCAATGACGCCCGGTGTCACATTCGCCCCCAGATCGCAGTCGGCCTTGACCGAGCGGTCCTGGGCGTCAAAGACATAGAGGCTGGAGGGCCGGGCCACCGTCACCAGAAGGTCGCCAGCGGCCAGCGGCAGGGCTGACGCGCAAAACGCAGCAGCAGCAAAAAGCGCGGATTTCATGATGCGGGTCTCCTCAGGTTTCGGCGTCGGTGGGATAGGTGGCGCCAAGCGCGCGCCAGTCCTTGGCGGCATTGGGCGCGCCCTCGTCCCAGTTCGGGTGGTTGACCATGATGTCGGGCACCTGCGCTGGCCACCAGCAGGGGTCGGAGCAGCCGTAAAGGTCCGCCTCCATCGGCTGGCACAGCGCGGCCAGCCCGCCAAAGGGGTCGACCTCCCAGCCCGGGTCGAATGTGGTGGCGCAGCCTGCGGTCACGGTCTGCATGGCGCGGACCTCTTCCATCTGGCCGTGGGCCGCAGCCTGCTGAACGCGTTCGGCTTTCTGATTGAGCGGTTTCATTTTCCAAACGCCCTCCTCGGCGCAACATGGTGGTGAAAGTACTGCGGTGCCTGGGCGATCAGCCGGGCATAGGCGGCGACGCCAAAGTCGATCCAGTCGCGCATCAGGTCGCAGTAGTGATAGGTCGGCATCATCGGGTCGCTGAAATGGGCATAGCTCTCGTGGTAGCAGCCCCCCGCGCACAGGTTGCGGATCCGGCAGGTGGCGCAACCCTTCTCGGTTCGGTCAGACCGCGCCTTGATAAACCCCGACAGCTCCTTGCGCTTGATGCCCTCATCGACGGTGCCGAACTGATCCATCTCCGATCCGGTGAACCGGTGGCACAGGTTCAGCGCGCCGTCGTGATTGACCGCCAGCATCCCCACCCCGGCACCGCAGGGCAGCGCCTTGGAGCGCCCCTCGTAAAGGTCGTTCATCATCTGATGCATGTTGGAAAAGCCGATGTTGCGGCCCTTCAGCGCTTCCTCGACATAGAGCCTGCCAAGGGATTTCATGCCCTCGAACACCTCCAGCAGCTCAGCACCATTCAGGTTGAAGGCATCCATCTCCCCCGAGGTGACCGGCGAAAATCCGACCTCGGCAAAGCCGATATCGTTGATCAGATGGTCCCAGATCTCGACGATATTGGTCACCCCCGCCGTCAGGGTCACACGGGCGCCCACCGGCTTGGACGTGTAGCGCGACAGCAGCAGCCGCGCCTTGGCGGCCACCGCGTCATAGGTGCCCTTGCCGCCCACCGTCTTGCGGTTCAGATCGTGCTGCGCCTTGGGGCCGTCGATGGACACCGTCAGGCCAAAGCGATGGTCGTCCAGCCAGTCGATCAGCGGTTCGGTCAGCAAGGTCGCATTGGTCGTCAGGCTGAAATTCACCGCCTTGCCAAGCTTCGCAAAATGCGGCTCAGCCCAGTCCACCACCTGCCGGATCAGGGGCAGGTTCGACAGCGGCTCGCCGCCGAAAAACACGATGTTATAGCTGTCCCGGTCCGGGTTCTCCGCCAGCAGCATCTCTGCTGACTTCCGCGCGGTGTCAAAGGCCATCTTCTGACCCTTCGACGGCACCGCAAGATCCTCCTTGTAGCAATAGGAGCACGCAAGGTTGCAGCCGGTGTTGACGTTCAGAACGATGGTGGTCAGCGGGAAGGTCTCGATCTCGATCGGCGGCCGTTCCGGCTGCAGCGGGCGCCCGTCGTTGACGATATCCAGCCGCACCAGCCCATCCAGCCGCGCCGCCGCGTCTTCGGCTGCAAACCGCGCCTCAAACTCGTCCAATGAGAACGCCTGCTCCTGCGCCGCATAGTCGAGGATATCCCGGTCCACCCCGTCCATCTCGAAGATCGAGGTGGTGGGCACATGGAACAGAACCTCCCGCCCTTCGACCTCTACCCGGTGCGCATTGGCCGGCTGATAGTGAAAGTCTTTCATGGTCTCTCTCCCCTGTCTCAGCGGATCGGCGGGTCGATGAAGCGCTGCACGGTGACGATCAGCATCGCCTCCGCCTGCTGGCCCATCGCTTCCGCCTGCACTGTCAGCTCACCCGCATTGTTAGCGCTAAAGGGGCGGTCCGGGTTGGGTCCGGCAACTGCAGGCGCAAAGATCCCGCTTGGCTGCATTTTCCCTGCAAATTCAGTGTCTTTCATGTGGGCCGCATGTTCATGCGCGTTGGCCACGGTCCACTGCGCCTCGACCCGTCCGATGCGCACGTCGTCCTCGGTCCCGGCCTCGCCGTCAGGGCCGTTCCACATACCCACCGCGTTGAAGTAGGCAGGCACCGCGGCCGGGCCTTCCTCGCTGCCGCCGCCGACGCGGGCGATGGTGAACTCCGGCTCCACCTTCAGGCTGTCGAGCGAGGTGTAATGGGCGATCTGCCCCTCTGCCCCGCCCGCGCTGAAGGTCACGACGCCATTGCCCTCAGCCGCCAGCGACAGCGCCGCGCCATAGGTGTTCGCTGCTGTCTCGCCGCTGGATGTGTCCAGCCCGTCCAGCCCGGTGCCAACCACCTGCACCTGCGCCTCCCCCGCCGGAACGGCAGAGGGAACGGTACCCAGGATGACGCTGCCGGCCCCGTCCCGCACACCGCTCAGCGGCGCGCCCAGGGCATCGTTGCTGCGATCAAACTGGCGGCCCTGCAGGCTGTTGCCATCCTCCGACAGCGCCAGAACCTGCCGGTAGGCGGTGCCGCCGATGTCCAGATTGGCGCGCCACTCATACCCTGTGTACAGGTTCATCTGCCCCGACGCCGGATGCGCCGTGCCATCCGCCGTCACGAACTCGCCGCTGACCTGATAGGGCGAGGCATCGCCGGTGACCGTCAGCTTGCCATAGGCCTCGCCGATGCCGGGCAGATCGGTCATCACCACCCAGTCGCCCGCCACCGGCTGCTTGTCCGCCGCCTGCCAGTCCGTCCAGGCAGCCGTCTCCAGCGGGTTCTGCTCCGCCAGATAGCTGGCGATCTCGGTCCGCGCGATCTTGTACCACTCCCGATCGCGGCCAAGCGCCTGGTATTCGATGGTAGGGAAATGGCCGACATGGAAATCCATGTGCAGTTCCCACTCCTCCGCGGTGCGGTTCTGCAGCAGCCCCCGCGCGCCGGTATGGCAGCGCGCGCACATCGAGGCAAACGGCTCGTCAAAGCTTTCCTGCGCGTTCGGGTCTTTCTCCAGCGCATAGCGGAACGGTGCGGCCTCAGCAGGCGCCAGCCCTTGGGTGTCCGCCAGATGCTGCACGATGCCGCGGCGGTCCTCGGCGCTGATCTCCAGCCCGTGCGCCTGCTGCATCCGGACGATGGTCATCATCCAGCCCTCAGGGCTTTTGCGCTGGCCGCTGATCCGGCTCAGCCCGCCCTCCTCCGCCGTGTGGCAGCTGGAGCAGGCGTTTTTCAGCAGCTCCTCACTGGCCAGCGCCGGCACCGCGCCCGCCGCTGACATCAAAAGTGCAGCCGTCAGGCCGCGGGGTCGTAGTTGCATGGATCAGTCTCCCTGTTTGCAGTGTCCCAGGGGATCTGCGCCCCCTCGGTAAAGCCTTGTGACAAAAGCCATTGATGGATTGCCCGCGCCGCCTGCGGCGGGGCCTCGGGCAGAACCGCGCTGTGAAAGCGCTCCGCATCCGGCAGCGGCTGCCCGTTCAGGCGGCGCAGCAGCGGCACGATCTCCTGCCCGGCAGCAAAAGCCGCGCCGCCGGGGGCATCGCGGGTGATCAGCACCTCGCGCCGGGCCAGACGCCCGTCCTGCACCACAACCCGCATCGCGGTGTGAGGGCGGATGTCCGTATCATGCGCCGGGGCCTCATCCGGCCAGGCCGCGCGCTGCTGCCAGAACGGCGTCTGAAACCCCGCCTCGCGGTAGAAGTCCCGCCCTACCCGCGCCTGCCGCCAAAACGTCTCCGCCACCCGGTTGCGGTAAAAATCGCTGGCCAGACCGGCCTCCCCCGCCAGCAGCGCCCGCGCAACCGGCACCGCCATCAGCGCCGAGGAGACCGCCCAGAACATCCCGTGCCCCGACAGCGGATCCAGCGCCACTGCCGCATCGCCCAGCCGCGGGCAGCGCGGGTCCAGATCCGGCGCCGCCAGCCGCGGCGCAATCGCATGAACAACGGGGCGGCGCGGCAGCGGGGTCTCTCCCAGAACGGTCTGCCACAGCGCCGCCACAGCCGTATTTCCACCCGTCCGGCCCAGCGAGTCCGCAGTGCCCACCGCCTGCAGCCACAGCCGGTCCCGGTCCACAGGCACCGACCAGACCCAGCCGCCGGGCCGGGCCTCGATCCGCGGCGTGGTCATATCTCCCGCCTGCGGCGGCACAAACCCGGCAACCGAAATCGTGTCCGGCCCCGCCAGTTCTGTCCGCTTGATTTCCATGAATTGGCGCGGTGCCCGGCGGCCGCGGGCCTCAAACAGCAGCCGGGCGGACAGGCATGTGCCATCGGCCAGCCGGATTTCACCGGCATCAGACCGCACGCTGGACACCGATGCATAGATTACGCTGACGCCCTCGGCCCGCGCGGCCTCCAGCAGCCCGGCGTCAAAGGCGCTGCGGTCAGCCAGATGCTCGCTGTTCTGGCCGCCCTGGAACGCGCCCCAACTGACATGGCGCTGCGCCGCCGGGCCGATCCCGGCCAGCGGCAGCCCATGCCGCGCCAGGATCGCGGCAACGCGGGCGGACATGCCCTCATACCGCGGCCCGCGCGGCGGCAGGGTGGCCAACGCCACGCTGAACCCAGCCCGCGCCAGCAGAACCGCCGCCACCGACCCGGCCGGGCCGCCGCCTGCGATCGCTATATCAAAGGTGCCTATTTGAGGTGCCATTTATCCAAGGTGCCCCGGCGGGCCGCCTCTTGTGGCGGACACTTCCGGACAACAACCCGACATTTCCGGACAGAATCGGCGGCTCTGGCCCGGTCTGCGGCATTTTTTCTGGAATGGCAGATTTTTGCGGTATTCTGGCGCAATCCTGAGGAAATGCGCGATGCCACACAACTACCAGCCCCGGATTTCTGCCTCCACTTTGAATGACCCGCTGCGGGCCGTTGAGTTCATGAACGGCGATGCGGCGTCGATCTCCCGCAACGCCGGGATCAGCCAGCAGGACCTTGAGGGCGAGATCGGCCTGAAGAAATTCGTCGACTTCTGCGAGCACGCCTCCGAACAGCTTGGCCTGCCCGATTTCGGCTGGCGGGTCGGCTCGGTCTTCAACCTGCAAAACCTTGGCACGCTTGGGGAATATATTATGCAGGCGCCGACGCTGGGGGCTGCCCTGTCACTGTTCCGCAGCGCCTTTCCGATGGTGCAAAGCGATTCCGAACTGCGGCTGACGGTCGACGGGGACAAGGCGCGGCTGACCTACCGGATTCTCGACACCCGCATCTGGCCGCGGCAGCAGGATGCAGAGCTGACGCTGTCGGTGTTCCACAGCCTGATCCGGTCTGCCACCGGACCGGACTGGCGGCCAGAGCTGCTGTCGCTGGAGCACGAATCAAGCGCCCTGCACAGCCGCAGCAGCGCCGGACCGCGCTGCCCGGTGCAGTATTCCGCGGGCTCGAACACGCTGGTGTTCTCCGCCGGGCTGCTGGATCTGCCGCTGGCGGACAGCGAAAACCCGGCTTTTAAAACCGCCTCGCAATCAATTGTCCGCACCGCCCGCCAAAGCGAGCGCGACGCGCCGGTCACCGTGCGGGTGCGCCGCGAGCTGCTGATGCGGATCGGGCGGGAGAGCTTTGAGCAGACCGCCATCGCCGCCGCCCTGGGCATGTCCCGCCGCACCCTGCGGCGGCGGCTGGAGGATGAGGGGCAGAAGTTCTCCCGGCTGCTGGCGGGCTGCCGGATGGAGATCGCCAAGCGCATGCTGCTGGCCCCGGGCGCGCAGCTGCACGACATCTCGGAGCGGCTGGGCTATTCCGAAGTCTCCGCGTTTGAGCGCGCCTTCCGCCAGCGCGAGGGCGCAACGCCCAGCCAGTTCCGCAAGCAATGCTGCGCCGAAGGGGCCAGAGAGTGTGAGGCCAGCGCGGAGTCCGCTGCGAACTGACGGGCTGCCGCAACAGGGAAATATCTGCATTGATCATGCGCGGGGGCGGTTTCGCAGCGAAACCTGCCAGGGTGCAGCGGGCATCGCGCAGTTGGTTCGCGAGATAGGGGCCGCACAGGAGGTTTCGCAGCGAAACCTACCCGCTGGGGCTAGCCGCCTGTGCCGTGCCGGCCCTTGCGCGCAAAACAAAACCCCCGGCCCAAGACCGGGGGTTTCGCAGCGAAACCTGGCGGCAGCACCCTGCCCGCTTAGCCGTTTTCCAGCAGATGGCGCACGTTGTCCATCACCGCATCGACCAGTTCTGCCGTCACCTCGGAGCCGGAAAAGCGGATGGCATAGCCGCTCGGGCCAAGCTCCCGTTCGATGGTGATGCCGCGGGCAACCCGGGTCTTGCGGGCGCGTTCGATCTTCTGCGCGGCCTTGGGGCGGCCGCCGCGGCTGGGGTCCTGCGGCGCGCCTTCGGCCTGTTCGATGACCGGCAGCATGGCGTCCCATTCCTCTGCCGCCGAGCGCCCGCCGGCCTGTTCCAGCGCGGTGCGGAGGTCTTCGGCCAGCCCGGCCCGCAAGGCGCCCGCAAGCCGCAGGCACTGGCGTTCGTTGAGGCCGGTGGCAAAGGCCAGCATGTCGCCCAGCTCCTCGTGGATCAGGGCAAAGGAGCGGATCTTGGAGCGCTTGGCCTTGGAGGCGTTCTGGAACAGCACCGCCACGGCCTCGTCGACGGTGGGAAACACGCCGTCATGCACGGCAGAGGCGGCGGCGCGGCCGCGTTCATACTGGCTGAGACCTGCGCGGATCTCGTTTTCCTCGATCATCGCGACCAGCGCATCGGCAATGCTGCCGGGGGCGCGGATGAAGGCGGGGATGGTCTGGAACCGTTCGCCGCCGCTGAGCGCGTTGAGGCGGCGCACTGCGGTCAGGCGGCGGTAGCCGGAGACCAGCGCGTATTTGCCCGCGTCCTCGTGGTTCTGCGGCTCGAACACTTCAATGGGCAGGCGCAGGCCGTTGACCGAGATCGAGGTCATCAGCTCCTGCATCTCTTCCTCGTCCATCACGATCCGGTCGCGGTTCAGCGCCTCGGCGGTGATGTCGGTGATGGGCAGTTCCACCGCCACCAGGCCTTTTTCCTCTGCCGCGCGCAGCCGTTCGGCATCAGCCCGGTCGCGGGCCGCGGCCTCGCGGCCGGCCTGGGGCAGGGGGTCGGCATGGCGGGCGGCATCGGCCACCACATCGGCAATCGGCGGCCGCAGCCCGGGGCCGCGGGCCAGATCCCGGTCGATGCCTGCCTCAATCTCCTTCAGCGCCTCGGGCGAGGGCGTTTCAAGCTGTCTGCGCCTGGCCATCTGCTGTCTCCTCTTGCTGGGATTGCTGCTGCTCCATCTGCTGATCGCGCCACCAGCTGCCGATCAGCAGTTCCTTGAATTCCGCATAGGTGCGGTCAAACACCTCGCGGCCGCGGGTATAGGTCTCGCGGTTGAAGTTGCGGTAGTCGGCCTCGTAGATGCCGGAGACGCTTTCGCCGGCCTGGCCGACCAGGGCGGTGTAGTCCTGCCGGTAGGCGTTCATCATGTCGCCGAAATAGGCCTGGATCACATTGGCCAGATCGGTCTGCTGGCTGGCGTCGAAGCGGGTGATCAGGGCGCGCACCACGTCCCATTCGAACTTCATCTCCGGCAGGCCCGCACGGCGGCGGGCAGCGTTCTCGCCGTCCTCGATCGAGGCGAAGGTGGAATAAAGCATGTCGAAGAACCGGCCGGTGGAGTCGAACTCCAGGAACGATGCGCCCAGCGGCACCATCAGGATGTCAGCCGCAGCCAGCGCGTTGATGGTGAGGTAGCCGAGGGCAGGGGGGGTATCGAGCAGGATAACGTCATAGTCGTCCAGCGCGCCGCCCTGGTCCAGCGCGTTGGTCAGCGCGTCCCACAGGGCCCAGTTGCGCAGGCCCATGCGCCAGACCGGGATCTGGAATTCCGCCCAGTAGAGGTTCAGCTGCGCGCCAATGAGGTCGATGTTGGGCCAGTGGGTTTTCTGGACCACGTTTCGCAGCGAAACCTCCCGCGCCTCGGTCAGGGTCTCGTCCAGCGGGATCGGGTCTGACCCGGCGGCGGCGCGGACCTTGTTCTCGGCCTCCACCGCCTCGGCGTAGTCGCGGGCGAGCAGGGGGAAGACGGTCTGCCATTCATCTGCCACCTGGCCGCCGAGGATCGAGGTCATGGAACCCTGGGAGTCCAGATCCACCACCAGCACCTTGTAGCCGTCGAGCGCGGCGGACATCGCCAGATGCGCCGCGGTCGAGGTCTTGCCGACGCCGCCCTTGAAGTTCGCAACCGCGACCACCTTGGCGGGCAGGCCCTCGGGGCGGTAGGGGCGGTATTCCTTGGTGGAGATGCCTTCCTCCGCGAAATGGTCGCGCAGCTTCAGCACCTCCTCCAAGGTGAACCATTTGGAGCCGCTGGCGCCCTCGCCCTGGGGCAGATCGGGGTTCTTGTTCAGCACCCGGCGCAGATGCGCGGGGGCGACGGGGATCAGGTAGCGGCAGACCTCCCAGGTGGAGAATTTGCGCAGCCGTTTGCGACCGTCCGGCGCGTAGCCGCGCTTGGCCAGATCATCGCGGCCCCGGCCTGCAAACGCCGCGGCCTTGGCGAATCTGGCGGTGTCGACCACCTCGCCCAGCTTGTCCGCTGCCGCTGCCGGATCCAGGTTGAAATAGGGGGGCAGGGGAGTGTCCGGTTTTTTTGCCATGTCTCGTGTGCCTCGGTAAAATCGCCTGTTTGGCGTGTTATCACCGGTTTTGTCGCACATCCGGGGCAGAGAGTGAATCATTATCTGGCGGCGCATCTGTTTTCCGCTGCCGTCCGTAATCCGCGGAATATATGAGTCTTTTCCCCGAAAATTACTATCGCACAAACAGGTTGAAATGTTGTGAATCTTTGATTCAGTTTAGAATCTTTGGGGCTAAGAAGATCATATATATCAGCGGGTTAATTTCTTTTGGGGACCCGCATCCGGGGTCAAAGGAACCCGTTTGCAGGATCATGGGTACCTGTCTGCGGGAGCAAGGGGCCCGATTCGCAGGGCGACAGGTACCCGTGCCCCTGAGACCCCAAATCAGGCCGTTTGAGCGCCCGGATCAGCCGGAAACCGGGGAATTTCGGCTGTATCCGGGGCCTGCGGGGGCCGATCCGGTGTTAAGGTACCCGTTTCCGGGATGGGCTTCTCCTGTAAACGGGTCCCCAAGCCGGGATTGAGCGCGGGTTCCTTTTGCGCCATAGTCTGTCCAGAGCAGAATCCCCGCAAGAGCGTCAAGCCGCCAGGGGCAAGAGGGCAGGGCGATGGATCCAGACGACATCCCGCACAGCAAGCTGACCGGGCCGTTGCGCCGGGGGTCGGTGAAGAAGAATGTCGCGGCAATCCATGTCTCGGGCAAGCTGACGCTGCTGCAGCGCAAACTGTCCAATGTGCTGCTGCTGAATGCCTATGACGCGCTGATCTCCAAGCCCAAGCACCAGATTGACGCGCAGACGCTGTGCATGATGGTGGGCTACAACTCCAACGATATGGAAACCCTGAAGCAGTCGCTGCGCAGCCTGGCGGAGACGGTGGCGGAATGGGACATGCTGGATGAGAACGGCAAGCAGGAGTGGGGGGTAAGCTCCCTGCTGTCCTACGCCAAGCTGCAGGGCGGGGTGTGCGAATATGCCTACAGCCCGGCGCTGGCGGAGAAGCTGCATGACCCCAAGGTGTTTGCGCTGATTAATCTGAACATCCAGCGGCGGTTTACCAGCGGACACGCGCTGGCGCTGTATGAGAACTGCTACCGGTTTGTGCGCACGGGATCGACCGGCTGGTGGGACATTGCGCTGTTCCGCCGTCTGATGGGGGTGGACGGCAGTGCGTATTACGAGAGCTTCAAGCATCTGAATGCCAAGATCATCAAGCCGGCGGTGGCGGAGGTGAACAAGACCTCCAACATCCTGCTGACGCCGGAGTTCAAGAAGATGGGGCGGCAGGTGGCGGAGGTGCGGTTTCTGATCAAGGAGAACCCGCAGCTGGCGATGCTGGATATTGATGATGGCGCTGGGGTGCGGCAGGGGGCTGTTTACGGCCAGCTGATGGAGCTGGGGGTGAGCGACCGGCTGGCGCGGCAGTGGATTGCCGAGCATGGCGAGGATTATGTGGCCGAGAAGGTCGGCTATCTGAAGGGGCGCAAGGGGGTGGACAGCCCGGTGCGCTATTTGAGTGCGGCGCTGCGGGACGACTATAAGGACGCGCCTGCGGAGGCGGTGAAAGAGGTTTCCCCGGAACTGCTGGCGGCGGCGAAGGCGCGCAAGGCGGCGGAGGCCGTGGCGGCGCGCAAGGCCGCGGCAGAGGATGCGGCCAAGGCGCAGGAGCGCGCGCTGAGGGCGCAGCGGCTGGAGCGGATCCGCGATCTGGCCGCCAGCCGCTCGCCCACCCAGCGGGACGCCGACAAGCGGCTGTTCCTGAGCCGCCTGGAAGATGAGATCGACCGCGAGGAATTCCGCAACCGCGGCTGGGGCGCGGCCTTGCTGGCCAGCCAGATGGCGGAATTCTGGGAGGAACTGATCCCGGGCGCGTTCGAGGAACTGGCCGGATAGGGCAGGGGGGCGCCTGCTGCCCCGTGGTTCAGAGCGAGGCGGCGGCGCGGCTGGCCTGGTCGTAATGGCCCGAGAGCGCGCGCAGGCTGCGGGCCAGCTCGCGCAGGTCCTTGCCCGGCAGGTCGGCGGCGGACAGCCCGTCCAGCAGGCACTGGCGGCGCACGTCGCGGTAGGCGGAACACAGCTCCGCGCCCTCGGCGGAGGTGCGGTAGAACACTTCCTTGCCGCGCTTTTCGGAGGCCAGCAGCCCGGCCTTGAGCAGTTTGCGCAGTCCGTAGTTCACCGTGTGGCTGTCCTCGATGTTGAGCAGGAAGCAGATGTCGGACAGGCGCTTGTCCTTGCCGCGGTGGTTGACGTTGTGCAGGATCAGGATTTCCAGCGGATTCAGATCCGGCTGGCCGGCCGCGGCCATGCAGCGGGTCATCCAGCGGGAAAAGGCGTTGGAAGCGATGATCAGGCCGAATTCCAGCTCCGACAGCTCCCAGCCTTCGCCTTCGGCCAGGTGGCGGGAGGAGACGATTCGGCGGGAATCCGGTTTCTTTTCGGCCATCTTTTGCCCCTTCTTTGTTGATAAAACCCCGGCGTTTTATCTGCATGTGGTCATAAAAGGGCAAAGTATCAAGGAGATCAAGCAGGCCGTGGTGCCGGTGGCGGCGGCGGGCCAGGTGCGGGCCGGGCGCCATACATTGGCAAAACGTTGACAAATTATCAGCGTTATGGGTACGATATTGCAATATTTCGCTTTGGGAGGAAATTAAGATGAAGATCACCCGTTTGCTGGGCGGCGCCGCCGTTCTGATTGCCGGTCTGTCGGTTCCGGCGCTGGCCGCGACCTGGGACATGCCAACGCCCTATCCGGACGCCACGTTCCACACCAAGAACATCACTGAGTTTGCCAGCGACGTGGCCGAGGCGACCGATGGCGGGCTGGAGATCAAGGTCCACTCTGCCGGTTCGCTGTTCAAGCACCCGGAAATCAGCAAGGCGGTGCGCAGCGGCCAGGTGCCCGCGGGCGAGTTTTTCCTGTCGCTCCTGGCCAATGACAACCCGGCGTTCGGCGCTGACTCGCTGCCGTTCCTGGCGACCAGCTATGACCAGGCCGAGCGGCTGTGGGCGGCGCAGAAGGACGTGATCGACGGGCTGCTGGACGAGCAGGGGCTGATGGCGCTGTACGCTGTGCCGTGGCCGCCGCAGGGGCTGTACACCACCAAGGAAATCAACAGTGTCGAGGATCTGGCGGGTCTGAAGTTCCGCACCTACAACGCGACGCTGGAGCAGTTCGCCAACCTGGCGGGCGCGGCACCGACGCAGGTTGAAGTGCCGGACATTCCGCAGGCCTTCAGCACCGGCCGGGTCGAGGCGATGATCACCTCGCCCTCCACCGGCGTGAATTCGAAGGCGTGGGACTTCCTGACCCATTACACCGATATCCAGGCCTGGATCCCGAAGAACATCGTGGTGGTGAACAAGCGGGCGTTCCGCCGTCTGGATGAGGCGACCCAGACCGCCGTTCTGGAAGCCGCGGCTGAGGCCGAGGCGCGCGGCTGGGAGATGAGCCGGGCCGAGACCAGCAGCCAGATCGAGGTGCTGAAAGAAAACGGCATCACCGTGTCCGAGCCGTCGGAGGAGCTGATGGACGGCCTGCGCGCGATTGGCGCCGAGATGCTGGAAAACTGGAAGGGCGAGGCCGGGGAGGCCGGCGCCACCCTGCTGAACGCTTACCAGCAGTAACGTGACCATGGCCGGACGCCGGGGCGGCGTCCGGTCTCCTGGGGAGGAGGGGCAGCGATGCGGCCTGTGCTTGATTTCATCTACCGTGCGGCCGGGGGCCTGGCAGCACTGTTTATCGTGGCCATCGTGGCGCTGGTTTTTGCGCAGGTGTGCCTGAACCTTGCTGACAAGATCGCGGTGGCGCTGACCGGAACCGGGGTGGGCCTGACGATCCCGTCTTATGCGGATTTCACCGGCTTTTTCCTGGCCGCCTCGACCTTTCTGGCGCTGGCCTATGCGCTGCGGGCGGGCGGCCATATCCGGGTGACGCTGGTGACCAACCGCTTGCCCCCCGCCGCCCACCGCGCGGCGGAGCTGGGGGTGATCCTGCTGGCGCTGGCGATGAGCGGTTTTGCCACCTGGTACATGGGGCTGCTCTTGCTGGAATCGCTGGAGTTCGGCGACCGCAGCGCGGGCATGGTGTCGGTGCCGCTGTGGCTGCCGCAGGCACCGGTGGCGCTTGGCCTTGCGATCCTCACCCTGGCGCTGGCGGACGAGCTGATCTCGATGCTGCGCGGCGCGCTGCCCTCCTGGGAGGGCAAGGGCGAAAATCTTCTGAGCGAATAGGGGATCACCATGTCGGTTGCCGCGCTTTCCATCATTCTTCTGGTCCTTCTGTTCCTGTTCCTGGGCGCCGGCCTGTGGGTGGCCTTTGCCCTCTTGGGCGTGGGCATCGCCGCCATGGCGCTGTTCACCGAGGCGCCGCTGGGGCTGGTGATGGCCACCACCATGTGGGGCCACAGCAACTCCTGGGCCCTGGCGGCGCTGCCGCTGTTCATCTGGATGGGCGAGATCCTGTTCCGCTCGCGCCTGTCGGAGGACATGTTCACCGGGCTGTCGCCCTGGATGAACCGGCTGCCCGGGCAGCTTTTGCATGTGAACGTCTTTGCCTGCGGGATCTTTGCCGCGGTGTCGGGCTCTTCCGCCGCCACCGCCGCCACCATCGGCAAGCTGTCGATCCCCGAGTTGTCGCGCCGCGGCTACCCCGAGAAGCTGGTGATCGGCACCCTGGCGGGGTCCGCCACGCTGGGGCTGCTGATCCCGCCGTCGATCATCCTGATCGTCTATGGCGTGGCGACTGAGCAATCCATTGCCCGGCTGTTTGTTGCAGGCGTGCTGCCTGGCGTGCTGCTGGTCGGGCTGTTCGTCGGCTATGTGGTGGTCTGGGCGCTGCTGAACCGCAGCCAGCTGCCGACCGAGGACATTGCCGCCACTTTCCGCGAGAAGCTGAAGCGCGCCCGCAGGCTGCTGCCGGTGGTGCTGCTGATCGGCGGGGTGATCGGCTCGATCTATGCGGGCATTGCCTCACCCACCGATGCCGCCGCCGTGGGAGTGGTGCTGGCGCTGTTCTTGTCGTGGCAGTCCGGCTCGCTGACCCGGCAGAGCTTTACCGAGGGGCTGATGGGGGCGACCGTCACCTCCTGCATGATCGCCTTTATCCTGGCGGGGGCGTCGTTCCTGACGGTGGCGATGGGCTTTACCGGCATTCCGCGCATCCTGGCGGAGTGGATCGGCTCCTTGAACCTGTCGACCTTCACCCTGCTGGCGGCGCTGACCATCTTCTTTGTGATCATGGGCTGCTTCCTGGATGGGATTTCGGTCGTGGTGCTGACGGCCTCGGTGATCATGCCGATGGTGCTGGAGGCAGGGATTGACCCCTTGTGGTTCGGCATCTTCCTGGTGATCGTGGTGGAGATGTCGCAGATCACGCCGCCGGTCGGGTTTAACCTGTTTGTGCTGCAATCGCTGACCGGGCGGGACATTCTGACCGTGGCCAAGGCGGCGCTGCCGTTCTTCTTCCTGATGATCGTGGCGCTGGTGCTGATCGTGCTGTTCCCGGCCATCGTGACCTACCTGCCGGAGCAGATGTGATGGCTGAGGAACGCGCAGCACCGCCCGTTCCCGAAATCCGCACGGTGGGGGTGGACGGGATGCTGGTGAGCTTTGGCAGCCGTCTGAGCGAGCCGGCCAACCGCGCCGCCCTGGCGTTCCGCGCAGCACTGGCGGAGGCAAGCTGGGACGGGGTAGAGGAGGTCTCAACCTCGCTGGTGTCGGCCTATGTGCGGTTCGACCTGCGGCATCTGGACCATGCGGCGCTGCGGGCGCGGCTGGAGGCGCTGCTGGCGCAGCGCGACTGGTACGCGGCCGCGCTGCCCGGCCAGCGCCGCCTGTGGCGCATTCCGGCGGTGTTCGGCACCGATCTGGCGCCGCAGCTGCCGCAGGCGGCGGAGGCTGCGGGCATGACGGAGGCGGAGGCGGTGGCCTCCCTCTCGGCGGCGCGGGTCAGGGTGCAGACCATCGGTTTTGCCCCCGGCCAGCCCTATCTGGGCGAATTGCCGGAGGCCTGGGACATTCCGCGCCAGAGCCAGCTGACAACCCGCATTCCCGAAGGCGCGCTGGCGGTGGCGATCCGCCAGCTGGTGCTGTTTTCGGTGGCGACGCCCACCGGCTGGATGCACGCGGGCCAGACCGCAGTGCGGCTGTTCCGCCCGGATGCGGAGGAGCCGTTCCTGCTGCGCCCTGGCGATGAGGTGCAATTCACCCCGGTGACGCCGGAAGAGCTGCAAGGCTTGCGGCGCGATCCGCTGGGCGGCGCCAAGGCGGAGGAACTGTCATGACCGGCTCGTTGACCATTCTGCGCGCAGGGCCGGGGATGACGGTTCAGGACCTCGGCCGCCCGGGCTGGCTGGAATACGGGGTGTCGCGCGGCGGCGCTGCCGATCGGCTGGCGCTGGCCGAGGGCGCGGCGCTGCTGGGGCAGGTGGCGGATCTGGCAGCGGTCGAGATGGCCGGCCTGGGCGGCGAGTTCCAGGCGGACAGCGATCTGCGCATCGCCCTGACCGGCGCGCCGATGCGGGCGAGCATCGACGGCACCGCCGTGGCCTGGAACGCCAGCCACCTGCTGCCCGCGGGGGCGCGGCTGACCATCGGCGCGGCGCAGAGCGGCAGCTATGGCTATCTGCATGTGGGCGGCGGCTTTCAGACGCCGGAGCATCTGGGCGCGCGCTCGGCGCATCTGGCGGCGGGCATTGGTGCTGCGCTAGCGGAAGGCGACGTGCTGGTGACCGGCCCTGACAGCGGCCGTGGCACCGGGCTGGGGCTGACGCCGGAGAACCGGTTTGAGGGCGGCACCGTGCGGGTTGTGGCGAGCCTGCAGACGGCGCTGTTCCCGCAAGCCGAGCTGGAGCGGTTCGAAGGCACGGTCTTCCGCCGCGGGGCGCGCGGCAACCGGATGGGTGTACCGTTGGAGAGCGATGGCGAAGGCTTCCGCCCCGACGGCGCGCGCACGGTGGTGTCTGAGGTGATCGTGCCCGGCGACATCCAGGTGACCGGCGACGGCACGCCTTATGTGCTGCTGTCGGAGTGCCAGACCACCGGCGGCTATCCCCGGATCGGCACGGTGGTGCCCTGCGACCTGCCGCTGCTGGCGCAGGCGGCGGCGGGGGCGGAGCTGCACTTCCGTTTCATTCCGCTGGAGGAGGCGGTCGGGCTGGAACGGGCCGAGGCGGAGCGGTGCGAGGGGCTGCGCAGCCGGTGCTATCCCCTGATCCGCGATCCGCGCAGTATGACGAACCTGCTGTCCTATCAGCTGATCAGCGGCGTGATTGCCGGTGAAGAAGATGTCTTGTGAGGAGATGACATGACCCGAACTGTCGATCTGAATGCCGATATGGGCGAAAGCTTTGGCGCCTGGTCCCTGGGCGATGATGCCGGGCTGCTGGATATCGTGACCTCGGCCAATATCGCCTGCGGTTATCATGCGGGCGATCCGGATGTGATGGCGGCGACGATGAAACACGCGGTGGCCAAGGGCACCGGCATCGGCGCGCATCCGGGCTTTCCCGACCTGCAGGGCTTTGGCCGCCGCCGGATGTCGGTGCCGCACGGGACGCTGGGCAATATGGTGCGTTACCAGCTGGGCGCGGCGCAGGCGATGGCGCGCGCGGCGGGCGGCGCGGTGCGGCATCTGAAGCTTCACGGGGCGCTGGCCAATATGGCCTCGGAAGATCTGGCGATGGCGCGGGCCTGCTATCAGGCGGCTCTGTCGGTGGACCCGGAGATCATCGTGATGGTGCTGGCGGGCACCGCGCAGCAGCAGGCTGCGCAGGAGCTGGGCTGCAAGACGGCGTGCGAGATCTTTGCCGACCGCGCCTATAACGATGACGCGACGCTGGTGGACCGCAGCCTGCCCGGCGCGGTGATCCATGATCCGGCAGAGGCCGGGCGGCGGATGGTGGAGATGGTGCGCGAGGGCGCGATCATCACCGCCAGCGGCAAGCGCATCCCGGCGCGGATTGATACCATCTGCCTGCATGGCGACACGCCGGCCGCGGTGGCGATTGCCGCCGATGTGCGCCGCGCGCTGCAGGACAGCGGCGTCGAGCTGGCCCAGTTCAGCGGCGCGGTGCTGTAAGAGCGTGAGGCGGGGGCAGAAAGCCCCCGCATTTTTCAGACCTCAGCTGCGCGCCATCGCGGCAAAGGCGCCGCGGGCGGCCCGCTTGCCTGCAGTGAGGCCGTTCACCTTTTCGACGATGGCGGCGGCGTCGATGCCGTGGTGGCGGTAGAGGTCGCCGATGGTGCCGGTCTGGCCGAAATGCTCCACTCCCATCGGGATGGTCTGATGGCCCGCGACCGAGCCCAGCCAGGACAGGGTGGCGGGGTGGCCGTCGATCACAGTGATCAGCTTGCAGTGCGGCGGCAGCGCACTCATCAGGGTTTCGGCATGAGACTGCGCCGCGGCATTGCCGCGCGAGCGCGCCCGCTGGGCGGCGGTCCAGCCGGAGTTCAGCCGGTCGGCGGAGGTCACCGCCAGCACGCCGATGTCGCGGCGGTCCTCAGCAATCATGCCTGCGGCCTTGATCGCCTCGGACGCGACGGCGCCTTGGTAGGCAATCACCACCTCGCAGTTCGGCCCCGGCGGGCGCAGCCAGTAGGCGCCGTCGATGGTGCCCTGCCGGAAGGCGTCATCGGCCCGTTTGCCGGGCTGCTCCAGCGGGCTGGTGGTGAGGCGCAGATAGACCGAGCCGCCGGTCTCATCCCGCAGCCAGGTGCGTTCGTCCGGGTCGCCCTCGCCGTCGCGCTGCACATAGTCGAAGGCCCATTGCATGATCACTGCCAGCTCATCCGCGAAGGCGGGTTCAAAGGCGGCGAGGCCGTCCTGGCTCATGCCGATCAGCGGGGTGCCGATGGACTGGTGCGCGCCGCCTTCGGGCGCCAGGGTGACGCCTGAGGGCGTGCCCGCGAGGATGAAGCGCGCGTCCTGATAACAGGCATAATTCAGCGCATCGAGGCCGCGGCTCACGAAGGGGTCATAAACGGTGCCGATGGGAATGAGCCGCTTGCCGAACAGCGAATGTGAGAGGCCGGCCGCGCCCAGCAGCAGCATCAGGTTCATCTCGGCGATGCCCAGCTCGATGTGCTGGCCCTCCGGCGTGAATTCCCATTTCGCGGTGGAGGGGATGCGGTGCTCGATGAAGGCGTCGGCCTGGGCGGTGCGGGAGAACAGCTTGCGCCGGTTCACCCAGGGGCCAAGGCTGGTGGTCCCGGTCACGTCCGGCGAGGTGGTGACGATGCGGTCGGCCAGATCGCTGCTGCCCTTGGACAGATCGTCGAGGATCTTGCCGAAGGCCATCTGGGTCGAAATCTCGCGGCCGGTGGGGGCGTCGATTTCGGGCACCGCCAGCCGGGCGTCGGCATAGCGGCGGGTGCCTTCGGCGAAGAACGGCACCTGGGACAGGAACTTGCGCAGGCCTTCCGGGTCCTGGACGGTGGCGAGGGGGTCCCACTCCTGCCCCTCGGGCACGCCCATATGCGCCTGCCACTGGGCGAACTGGGTGGAGTTCATCAGGCCGCCGTGGTTGTCCTTGTGGCCCGCAATTGGCGTGCCCCAGCCCTTGACCGTGTAGGCCAGGAAGCAGACCGGGCGGTCGTGGTCGATGGCGTCGAAGGTTTCGGCCATCGTCTCGACGCAGTTGCCGCCGAGGTTTTCCATCAGCGCCGCCAGTTCAGAATCGCTGCGGCGTTCGATCAGGGCGGTGACGTCGCCCTGGTCGCCTAGGTCGTCAAGCAGCCGCTGGCGCCAGACCGCGCCGCCCATGAAGGTGAGGGCGGAATATTCCTGGTTCGGGCAGGCGTCGATCCAGCCGCGCAGCTTGTCGCCGCCGGGCTCGGCAAAGGCGGCGCGTTGCAGGACACCGTATTTCACCCGCACCACGTCCCAGCCGAAGGCGTCGAAGATCTTCTCGATGCGTTCGAACAGCCCCTCGCGGACGATGCCGTCGAGCGATTGGCGGTTGTAGTCGATGATCCACCAGCAATTGCGCAGATCGTTCTTCCAGCCCTCCTGCAGGGCCTCGTAGATGTTGCCCTCGTCCAGTTCGGCGTCGCCGGCCAGGGCCACCATGCGGCCCATCGGGGCGTCTGCGCCCCAGCTTTTGGCGGTGATGTAGTCCTGGATCAGCGAGGCGAAGGAGGTGATCGCCACCCCCAGCCCGACCGAGCCGGTGGAGAAATCCACGTCGCAGGTGTCCTTGGTCCGGCTGGGGTAGCTTTGCACCCCGCCGAAGCCGCGGAAGTTCTCCATCTTGTCGCGGGTCTGGTTGCCCATCAGGTATTGCAGGGCGTGAAAGACCGGGGCGGCGTGGGGTTTCACCGCCACCCGGTCTTCGGGCCGCAGGGCGGAGAAATAGAGCGCCGTCATGATCGAGACCATCGAGGCGGAGGACGCCTGATGCCCGCCCACCTTGATGCCGTCCGCCTTGGGGCGGATGTGGTTGGCGTGGTGGACCATCCAGTGCGACAGCCACAGGAGCCGCTGTTCGATGGTCTTGAGGTGGGCAGGATCGGGGCGCATGGCGGTCTCCTTGACTGGCGGTTTATTCGGCGGCCTGGAGGGCTGCGGGGGGCAGGGCCTGCTCCAGATCGGCGATGATGTCTTCGGCGTCCTCCAGCCCGACCGACAGGCGGATCAGGCCGTCGCTGATGCCGTGCTCGGCGCGCTCTTCCGGCGTGTAGGTGGAGTGGGTCATCGAGGCCGGGTGCTGGATCAGGGTCTCCGCGTCGCCCAGTGACACCGCGCGCTGGATCATCTGCAGGCGGTTCATCAGGGCGATGCCGCCGGTCAGGCCGCCCTTGGCCTCGAAGGCGATCATGGCGCCGGGCTGGTCCATCTGGCGCTCCGCGATGGCGTGCTGTTGAAAGCTGTCGAGCCCGGGGAAATAGACCGCGCCGACGGCTGGGTGCGCCTCAAGGTAGGCGGCGACGGTGCGGGCGGTGGCGCAGTGGCGGTCCATCCGCAGGTTCAGGGTCTTGATGCCGCGCAGGATCAGCATCGCGTTGAAGGGGGCCATCACGGCGCCGGTCATGTCCTTCATGCCGACCAGGCGGATTTCGGCGATCTGCTCGGCGGTGCCCACGACCAGGCCAGCCACCACATCGCCGTGGCCGCCCAGGTATTTGGTGGCGGAATGCAGCACGATGTCGGCGCCGTGTTCGATCGGGCGGGTCAGGTAGGGGGTCGCATAGGTGTTGTCGACCACCACCGTGGCGCCCGCCGCATGGGCGATTTCAGAGGTGGCGGCAATGTCGACCAGGCGCATGTTGGGGTTGGCCGGGGTCTCGAAATAGACGACGCGGGTCTTATCCGACACTGCTGCGCGCAGGTTTTCCGGGTCGGTCATGTCGACGTGGGTGATGGTGACGCCCCATTTCGCCAGCCCGTGGCGCATGAAGGCAAAGGTGCAGCCATAGAGCGTCTTGTCGACGATGACCTCGTCGCCGGGCGACAGCAGCGTCCACAGGACTGCGGTGATCGCGCCCATGCCGCTGGAGAGGGCCAGGCCCGCCTCGGCGCCCTCAAGCACTGCGATGCGCTGTTCCAGCAGGTCGCAGGTGGGGTTGGAGATGCGGCTGTAGATATGGCCCGCGCGCTCGCCCGCGAACATCTCGCCGCCGGCCTCGGCGGTTTCAAAGGTGAAGGTCGATGTCAGGTGCAGCGGCGGGGTCAGCGCCCCGTCGTGGTCCTGCGGGTCATAGGCGTGGTGAATGGCGCGGGTGGCAAATCCTGCGGAACGGGTCATGTCTGGCTCCTGATCTCTGTTATTGCCATATTGCGCCTGTCTGGAGGGTGGTGGATTGCCAATTATGCTATCTTACGCGTACAAATTGGCATAATCTGCCAATAGAGGGTCTCATGGACAGCAAAGACAGACAGATCATCCGCGCCTTGCAGCGCGACGGGCGGATGACCAACCAGGATCTGGCCGAGGCGGTGAACCTGTCGCCCTCGCCCTGCCTGCGCCGGGTGCGGAACCTGGAGGCCAGCGGGGTGATCCGCGGCTACAGCGCCGATGTGGACGCTACGGCCTATGGCATGGCGATCACCGTCTTTGTGCGGATCCGGCTGGAGCGGCACAATGAAACCGACGTGCAGTCCTTTGAGGGCCGGGTACGGCGGATGGACGAGGTGCTGGAGTGCCATGTGCTGACCGGGGCGATGGATTACCAGCTGCGGGTGCTGGTGCCGGACCTGGAGGCTTATGAGAGCTTTATCCGCAACCGCATTCACCCGATTGGCGGCATTGCCTCGATCGACACCAGTTTCGTTTACGGGACAGTCAAGAAGACGGCGGTGTTCCCGCCGGCTTCCTGACCAGTTGGCAGCGGGCCGTCAGAAGCCCTCCAGCACGATCTTGCCGCGGGCCTTGCCGCTCTCCAGCAGCGCGTGGGCGCGGGTGATATTGGCGGCGTTGATGACGCCGAAGGCTTCGGTTGCGGTGGTTTTGATGCGGCCCGCATCGACCAGCCCGGCGACCTCATCGAGGATGGCGCCCTGGCGGGCGATGTCGGCGGTGGCGAAGACCGGGCGGGTGAACATCATTTCCCAGTGGATCGACACGGACTTGCCCTTGAACGGCATGATGTCAAAGCTTTCGGGATCGTCGATCAGCCCGAAGCGGCCCTGCGGTGCGATCAGCTCTGCAATCTGCGGCACGTAGCTGCCGGAGTGCTGGGTGGCAAAGACAAAGGCCGGGGCGCCGATGCCAAGCGCGGCGATCTGGCCGGGCAGGGCCTGGGAGTGGTCGATCACGTGATCGGCGCCGAGTTTGCACACCCAGTCCTGGGTTTCAGGGCGTGAGGCGGTGGCGATGACGGTGGCATCGGTCAGCTGTTTCAGCAGCTGGATGGCAATCGAGCCGACGCCGCCGGCACCGCCGATGATCAGCACCGCATTGGCTGCACCGGACACCGGGCGGGTGACGTCCAGGCGGTCGAACAGCATCTCATAAGCGGTCAGCGTGGTGAGCGGCAGCGCCGCGGCGGCGGCATTGGCGGCGGAGGCGGGGGCATGGCCCGCGATGCGTTCGTCCACCAGGTGGTATTCGGCATTGGTTCCGGGGCGGTCGATGGCGCCGGCGTACCAGACGCGGTCGCCGGGTTTGAACCGGGTGGCGGCCTCGCCGGTTGCGGCGACCTCGCCCACCGCGTCCCAGCCGAGGATGGCGGGGCTGTCGCCTTCGGGGGCGCGGCGCTGGCGGATCTTGCAGTCCACCGGGTTGACCGAGACCGCCTGCACCCGGACCAGCAGGTCGTGGCCGGCGGGTTCGGGCTTGTCGGCCTCGAAATCAATCAGCGCGCCGGGGCGGTCGATGGGGCCGGTGCTGGTGTAGCCTACAGCTTTCATGTCGTGTCCTTCCTTGCGCCGGCTCAGCCGATCAGGGTCATTTCGTGCAGGGTGAATTCGGCCACTGCGCCCTCGGTGGCGTCCATGTAGGCGGCCAGATGGGGGGCCTGCATGTGGGTCTGCCACAGCGCGCGGCTCTCCCAGGTTTCATAGAACATGAAATGGGCGGGGTTTTCGTTGTCCTGGTGCAGATCGTAGGTGATGCAGCCATCCTCGGCGCGGGTGATGGCGATCAGCTTTTCCAGCTCGGCCTTCACCAGCTCGGTTTTACCGGGGTTGGCGGTGATGTTGGCGACGATGGTCAGGTTGGGCATTGGCTAGGTTCCTTGGGTGTTTCTGTGCTGAGGGAAAGATACGCGCTGGAGATTTCCGGATAAACGGGCCAGGGTCGGAATGATAATCCGGGGAATCCGTATAATGCTGATCGACAATATCCGCCTGTTCCTGATGATCGCCGAGAAGGGCAGCCTGGTCGCCGCCGGGCGCGAGCTGGGGTTGTCGGCCACCACCGTGTCGGAGCGGCTGGCGGCGCTAGAGGCGCATTACGGCGTGGTCCTGTTCAATCGCACCACCCGCTCCATCAGCCTGACGGAGGCGGGGCGGACGCTGGTGGAGGGCGCCCGGCTGGTGCTGGGCGAGGTCGATGATCTGGACGCCCGCATCCGCCACGGGGCGCAGACGCTGTCGGGGCCGGTGCGGGTCAGCGCGCCGGTGGATCTGGGCCGCAGCATCCTGTCGGATGTAGTGGCGGGTTTCGCCGCGGAGCATCCTGCGATTTCGGTCGAGCTGTCGCTGTCCGACGGCTATGTCGATATCGTCGGCGAGGGGTTCGACATTGCGCTGCGGTTTGGCGCGGTGACCGACAGCACCCTGCGCATCCGCAGCCTGGGGGAGTTCCAGCGGATCGTCTGCGCCGCGCCATCCTATATCGCGGCGCATGGCGCGCCGCAGTCGCCCGGGGATCTGGCGCAGCACAATTGCCTGGTGATGCGGTTCGGGCGGACCCTGGACAATGTCTGGCGCTTTGGCAGTGGCAAGGCACAGCAGGCGGTGACCGTGCGCGGCAACAAAACCGTGAATGACGGCTGGCTGGTGCGGCAATGGGCGCTGGCGGGGCAGGGGATCATCCTGAAATCGGAGCTGGATGTGGCCGGTGACCTGAAGGCCGGACGGCTGGTGGCCCTGCTGGAAGACTATCTGCCGCCGCCCAATCCGCTGCAGATGATGTTTCCGCCGGGGCGCGCGCAGCCGCGGCGCGTGCGGGTGCTGGCAGAGGCGATCAGCGCCGCGCTTCCGGTCAGCGCTTAGGACGGGCGCGGAACCTTTGCCCGGTTTCAAATGCCAAACGGCCCGGTCTGTGCTATCATCCGGCCCCGGGGGCATGCGGGCCGGACTGTCCGGCATCGTGCCCAGGAGCGGCTCGCCTCACCACCCCCAGGGAGAGTCAGAATGCCAAGATTTATTGTGACCGGTTGTTACACGTCCTCTGCCATGAAGGCGATGGTCGAAAGCCCAAGCGACCGCGAGTCTGCGTCGCGGGCTGTTGTCGAAGCAGCGGGCGGCACCCAGGAGAATTTCTATCTGACCACGGGTGAAAGCGATTTTGCGATCACTGTAACCATTGATGACGTCTCTGCCCTGCTGGCCGGCCTGCTGGCTGTCGGCGCCAGCGGTGCAGTCAGCAACCTCAAGACCGTGCGGGCCTTCTCCTCGGATGAGTTCACCGAAATGCAGAAGAAGGCGGGCGGCATTGCCGGCGCCTACAAGGCGCCCGGGAAGTGAAAACCGTCTGAGCCGGGTTTTGTGATCTGACAGTTCAGCTGTGCTGCGGCCGCCTGCAATTCCAGCGCGGCCGCAATCTCCGTGCGAGGCCCCATCGGCAGGGGGGCTGGCGTGCTCCAAATAGTGTCGAGTCGAAATAATACTTGCAAAACGTATCGACTCGAAACTAAAAGAGAGCATCACAAAGGACATAACGGAGATATTGCAATGCGGATTTCATTTATTTCGGGCGTGGCGCTGATGCTGGCTGCGGGTGCAGCCATGGCGGATGAGGGCCACACCCCTGCGGTCAAACAGGACGGCGCGGTCCTGTCGGCGGCAGCGGAGGGAACGCGGGCGGCATTTGACATTCTGGCGGCGCATGCGCAGCGCAAGGGCAACCTGGTGACCTTTCACATGACCACCAACGGCGACGCGGGCACTGAGGTGCCGGAAGCAGCGGGCGCCGTGGGCGGGGCAGGCGTGCTCTCCTACGTCTGGCCGACCTCGCTGGACCCGTCGGCGGTGGGGTTCGAGGGCGGCACCGGCATTCTGGCGCTGGCGGCGACCAGCCATCCGGATTTCGATGACACGCCGCTGTTTGATGAAAACCAGGACGGCGATCCGGCCAACGACGGGGTGGTCTGGCACAGCCATTGGGTGGTGCTGACCCCGACAGAGGCCTGCGGCCCCGGCGCGCTGGCGGTGCGGGACATTCCGGAAGGGGAGGAGCCGCAGGTGCCCGCGACCTGGCCGGGGTTTCCCATCTTCCTCGACAGCCCTGGGTTCTCGCCGGTGTTCGACGGGCCGGAAATTGCGGTGACGGCAGCCTTTGGCCGCGGCGTGGCGCTGGAGGGCGCGGCCTATGACGGGGTGACAGCGGCGCTGCGGGTGAACGCAAATATCCACGCGCCGCTGCTGTGCGTTACCGACGTGTTCGATGTGGCCTCCGGCGATCTGAGCCTGCCGGGCAAGCTGTGACACTTGCTGCCCCGGCGGCCCCGTTTGCGGGCGGGCCGGGGCGGCGCCTCTGACCGAGCGGAGACAAGGAGAAAGACATGCCCGCCCCCGAACTCGATACTGAGCAATGGTTCAACAGTCCCGGTCCCGTCACCCTGCAGTCGCTGTGGGGCCGGGTGGTGGTGATCGAGGCGTTTCAGATGCTGTGCCCCGGCTGTGTGCGCCACGGGCTGCCGCTGGCGCAGAGGGTGCGCGCGGCCTTTCCGCAGGACCAGGTGGCGGTGCTGGGGCTGCACACGGTGTTTGAGCATCACGCGGCGATGACGCCGGTGTCGCTGGAGGCGTTTTTGCACGAATACCGGATCAGTTTTCCGGTCGGTGTCGACCGTCCCGGCGACGGGCCGCTGCCGCGCACGATGGAGGCCTATGGGATGCGCGGCACGCCCAGCCTGCTGCTGATCGGCAAGGACGGGGAGCTGCGCGCGCACCACTTCGGTGAGGTCTCGGAGCTGCGGCTGGGGGCGGAAATTGCCGCGCTGATGGCGGAGGGCGCGCCGGCGGCGGCGGGCGATCCGCCGGACGGGGCCGGAGCCGCGGGCAGCTGCGGCCCGGCGGGCTGCACGGTCTGACCCGCGCCGGGGCAGGAGAGCTCAGGAAAAGAGGCTGTTCCAGGTTTCGATCATGCCGGGGACGGCCGCGGGCGGCAGGGCCAGAAGCAGCAGTTCCTCCTCATGCGAGGCCGCAAGGATGCGGACGTCAGGGGACACGGGCAGCAGCAGGCAGTCCGGCTTGCGCGCGGGCATCCTGGCGGAGCCCGGGCGGGCGGCGCTGGCGGCAAAGGTGCTGCGGACCGCCTGCAGCTGGTTGAGCAGGGGCTCAGGCCCTCCGGTGTCAGGCGCTTGGCCGCCGGGGCCGCAATGGATCCACGCCAAGGCCTGCGGGGCGGCGGCGCTGCGGAAGCTGCTGAGAGGGCTGCGGCCGGCAGCCGCCAGGGCCTCTTGCAGCTGGGCGGTGGTGCAGCTGCCCGCGCCCTGCGGCGCTGCGCAGGGGCGGCGGCGGAAGGTGACGCCGGTGCCTGCGGCCGCCGCCTCCAGCCTGTTCAGCCGGGCGGCAAACAGCCGGGCGGCGGCGGCGGGGTCTTCCGGTGCGTCTCCGGCCTCCGCCGTGCCGCCCAGGCTGAGGCCTGCAAGCCTGCGGTGGGCGGCGGTGAGGACGGCGGCGGGGGTCTGGCCGATGCACAGGGTGATTTCGCGCGGCAGCACGGTTTCCCCGATTTCGCGCAGCAGGGCATCCAGCAGCGGCTCCTGCCCCGCGGCGGCGTGCTGCGCGCGGGCGGTCAGCGCCTGCACCGGCTGCGCCAGCTGCCGCAGCGCCTGGTGCAGCGCGTCCGTGGCGGGCTCAGCGCCGGGGAGCTGGCGGGCAGGGCTGGTCATCCTGCCCCTCCGCCGAGACGGGCCAGCAGCGCCCGCGCCGGTGCGGCGAGGCGGGCGGCAGTGCCGGCATCGCTGCAGACGCACAGCAGGGCGTCGCCGGACCCGTCGGGCGCGCGGATGCAGAGGCGGGCTTCGCCCGGGGCCAGCATCAGGATGTCATCGGCAGGCGGCGCTGCCGCCTCCGGCCCGGCCTGCACCGCGGCATCGAGCATCAGGAAGCCGCGGCGGGCCTGCTGGCACAGCGCGTCGAGGTATTCCTGCGGGTGGCTGGCGGCACTGCTGCTGCGCAGGACGATGCTGGCGCCCAGATCGCCGAAGGCCGCCAGGCGGCAGCCGTCCGCGCCTTGGCGCAGGGTGTCGAGCTGGCAGGCAAGCGTCACCTTGGGTCTCCTTCGCGGTGCGGGCAATCCGGGGCGGCAGAGGCTGGCATGGCAGTATCAGTCTCCGGCAGGCTGGGTTTCGGGGCGGGCGCGGCCCGGGCGCTGGCTGCGCTTGGCCGGAGGCGCCACGCGGCGCGGCATCACCCGGCTGGCGGGATCGGCGCTGGCGGCCCCCGCAGGTGGCTGCGGTTGCGCCTGGGACTGAATCTGGGCGGCGGCCTCGCGCTTGCTGCCGAAATCCAGCACCTCGGCGCGCGGACCTTCGCCCGCTTGCGGTGCGGCTTGCGGGGCAGCCTGTGGCCGCGCCGGGGCTGCGGCGCTGTCCGGGCGGCGGCCGGGCTTTGCCCAGTTCAGCAGCAGGTCCACCAGATATTCGATAAAGCGGTCGGCGCCGCTGGTCTTCCACGCCTCCATATCCTCGCCCGCGGTCAGCGCCTGGCTGAGCGACAGCGGGAAGATGGCGTTGAAGGCATCGCCGGTTTCCTTTTGCACCCGGCGCAGCACGCGGTCCTGGTCGCGGGGATTGCGGAGCTTGTCGAAGTGGGTGATCAGCAGGGTGCTGGGGCCGCTAAGGCGGCTGGAAATCTCCTCCCACGCGGCGGCTTCGGACTGCCGCCAGGCCTGGGTGGCATGGGTGCACCAGATCACGCTGTCGACCTCGGGCAGCAGCGCCTGCCAGACGCTGGCGGGCATGTTGGGGTCTGAGATGCCGGGCATGTCGATCAGGTCGCAGAGTTCCAGCGCCTCGGCGGGCAGGGTCAGGCGGATCAGTGCGGTGCTCTCCAGCGGCGCTTCGGCTATGTCCTCCAGCGGCACCGGGGTTTCGCTGCCGTCGGTGCCGGTGAGGCTGGCGCCCTCCGGCCCGTGCGACAGCCAGACCGGCGGCAGCCGGGTGGCGGTAACGCGGGTGGGCAGCGGGGCGCGGCCCGCCAGCAGGTTGGTCAGCGTGCTTTTGCCGGCGCTGAATTCCCCCATCAGCGCCAGGCGGGGCTTGCGCGCCGGGGCCGCGTCCGCGGCGAGGGGGGCGGGAATGGCGGTTTGCTGGTTCATGCGGTGAAGCTCCTGAGGGTTTCCAAGGCGGCGGCGGTCCGGGACTGGCGGCGGCGGGCCTCATCGCCCGCGAACAGCGCCTGCATGTCGCCGCCGCCGCGGCGGCAGTCGGCGATTTCCAGCAGGATGTCGCGCTGTTCGTCGAAAAAGGCCTGAAGCCGGGCATGGATGGCGGCGCGGGCGTCCGCGGTCTGGACGGTCTTGAGCTGGGTCATGAAGTCCTCTGTCTCGCCCGCGATCAGGCTGCGGAACTGTCTGGCAAAGGCCTTGTAGCCGCGGGTGCGGCGCCACCAAGAGGCCCACCAGCTGTCGTTGAAATCCAGTGCGATGGACTGCGCCAGGGCGACGGGCGAGGCGGGCTGGGGCACCTCGGGCACTGCCAGCTGGATGCCCTCGACCGCCGGGCCGAAGCCGTCGTAAAGCAGCTCTGCCACATCCTGCACCGCGGCCTCGTACCGGTTCTGCGCAGCGGATTGCAGGCGGCTGGTCATGACGGAGTAGGCAGAGCGCAGCAGCATCCGCAACCCGGCCGGGTCGTATTCCCAATGGCAATCCTCGCCCCATTTCTCCAGGTGGTCGATCAGCGCGTGGGTGGCGCGGTCGGTAAAGGTGGCGTGCGCCCGGTCGGCGCGGTCGCGGAAGGCGTCGAGCACCTGGCCCGCCTCCGCCTCCAGCGCCTGCAGATGGGTCTGGCAGAGATCCTCAAAAGCGGTGCGGACGTCGTGCAGATTGGCGCCGCCGCTGCTGCCTTCGCCCTGCACCATAACCGCGTTGGCGGCCTGCTGGCCGGTGGCGGCGGTGGTGGCGGAGGCGGCAATGCGGGCCAGCAGCGGGGTGCCGAGATCGGCAGCAATGCGTTCGGAGACGGCGCGGTTCAGGGCCGGGATGCCCGACAGCTCCCACACCATGTTCTGGGCGGTGGCCTTGGCGTGGGAGGCATTGACCGAGGCTTCGGCCCAGTTCAGCAGCGCGGCGGAGCTGGACGGGTCCATATCCTCCAGCCCGCCGGTCAGCACCTTGTTGGCCCAATAGGCGCTGCCAAAGAGGATGGTGGCCTCCTGCGGGCCATGATGGGCTTCCAGTGTCTGGCGGATGCTGGCCTCGATCTCGGCCACCTGGTCTGCGGGGTCGGCCAGCTCGTCGATGCGGTTGACGAAAATCACCACCTCGCGCGACTTGAGGTTGGAGATCATTCGGATCAGGCCCATGTCGACCGAGGTGAGGGCCTGGCCCGCCGACAGCACCACCACGCAGATGCGGCTGTCGCGGATCGCCTGGATGGTGATCTGCTCGCGCATCATGAAGGTGTCGTTGACGCCGGGCGTGTCGCGCAGGCAGAGGCGGTGGGGAATGGACTGGCAGTTGAGGTACAGATCGGCGGCGCGGGTGATGTCGGCAAAGCGGCCCTGTTCGTCGACCTCGCCCAGGCCTGCGTCATCGAAGTCGTCTCCGAGGCAGATGTAGCGTTCGATCAGGTTCTTGTCGAAATAGCCGTAGTCGTGTTTCTGCCCCATCAAGAGCTCGAACTTGCGGCCCAGCCGCTGGCGGGAGCGTTCGCGCATTTCCTCGATCTGGGCGCGGATCTTTTGCAGCTCGCTGCCTGCGCCGGCGCGGCCGGCCATCTCGCCGATGCGGCCGCCCTTGGTGGTCAGCCGGTCCCATTCTTCCTCTGTCATGAACTGGAAGCTGGCCTTGTTTTCGGTGCGGGTCTCGCCCGGCTCCAGGTGCAGGGAGGTGACAACCGAGGTCCAGGGGTTCACGTCAGACGGCAGCAGGTCGGCCCAGCCCGCCATCGCGTTCACCAAAGAGGTCTTGCCGGATTTCACCTGTCCCAGCAGGGTGACGCTGGGCTCAAACGTGCCAAGCTCTGCCTGGAGCCGGGCCAGGCTGCGCTGAACGCGCACGCCCGACACCTCCGCGAGGGTGGCCAGCGCGGTCTCCAGCCGCTGCGCCTTGCGGGCAAAACCCGCCAGCGGCTCCAGCCCGGCGTTCAGGTTGGTCGGCCGCGCGGAGGCGCGGATGTCTGTTGCACTCTCGATCTGGGCTTCCATGTTCATGGTTGAATCTGCTGTTCCTGCATTGGCTTGTTTTCAGGCGCTTTTCCGGGCGCGGGCTTTATCCGGGGGAGTCTTCGGCAAGCTCCTTCTTCAGTTGGAAAAGCAGCGTCACCGCGTCGATGGCCGCGTCCTCATCCTGTTCCAGCTGGCACAGCATCAACAGCTCCTCGCCGTCCTGGGCGGCCTCGCGGGCGGCGCTCACCGCCTCGCTGCCGGGCATGGCCTCCAGCGAGCTGGACAAGCCGCGGATCAGGTCCATGCATTGCGCCAAGACGGGACCCGCCTGGGGGCCGCCGGCGGCTTCGGCCTGGGCCAGCATGTCCTCGGCGCCGCTTTGCAGCTGGTCCAGCGCCGCGGCCAGGCTGGCGGCGGGGGATTGCGGCGCGCTGGCGGCCCTGGCGGTTTGAGCGGCGGGCGGCTGCGGAGGCTCTGCCGGGAGGGTGCCGCCGAACTGGCGGATCAGCAGTTCGGCCTGATCCGCATCCGAAGCGCGGCCCAGGCCGATCTGGCGCTGCACGTCTTCGGCCAGCTGCTTGCCGCCGCTGGAGCGCCACAGATCCTCTGCCGGCCTGGCCGCCGCCTGCGCCGTCAGGCCCTGAATCGCGGCCACCGGGTAGACGCCGAGAAACTCCTCTGCCGCGACCGGTTCCAGCGACTCGATCAGCCCGGGGAGGGTGCCGCGCATGATCTGCCGGTCGGCCATGGTGAGAACCAGGAAGCTGTGATCCTTGGTGCTGTCGGGCACGGCCGACCACAGGGACTGCTCGGCCTCCGGGAAGGTTTCGCTGCACCACAGGATGATGTCCGCCATGGCGGCGGCCTGCTGCAGCGTGTCCTGCTGGCGGGCAGGCGGGCCTGCCAGCGGGATTTCGGTGTAGCTGCGGGAGCGCAGCCGTGGGTCGGGCAGATACTGGCGCGCCCGCACTGCGCCCGGCGGCACGGCGGTGCTTGCCAGGCAGCCTGCCTGCTGCAGGCGTTCGCCCGCATCGGTGTCAAACACCACCCGCTCCTCGGGGCCGTGGCAGATCTCGACCGGCAGGCCCGCGGCGCTCTTGCCGATCACCACCCGGCCCAGAAGCATGTCGGTCAGCGCCGATTTGCCGGTGCCCGGGGCGCCGGTGACGGCCACCTGGACCGGCTGGCGCAGCCGTTGCAGCAGCTGGCTGCCCCAGCCGGTGACATCCGGCGGCAGCAGCCCGGTGCTGAGGGTCTGCTCCAGCTGGCCTGCAAGCGGGGATATGTCTCTCTGGGGAAGGCTCACACCGGTGCATCCGTCTTGTTCTGGCTGGCAGCAGGCGCGGAGCGCCATGTCGCGGAGGCCAGCAGGGTCACGACGCGGCGGCCGGCGCGGGGCCGTGGCGCTGCGGTTTCCGGCTGCGGCGGTGCGGGCTGTGCCGGCTCCGGGTTTGCCGCGCGCGCATCGAAGGGTTTGATCACGCAGAGCGCAGCATTGTCCTGCTCGGGCGCGTTCAGCGCCTCCAGCCGCTGCATCAGCACAGCGCCGATGCGGGCGCTGGGGCTCAGGCATTCGGCGGCCAGCACCGCGGCGATTTCAGCTTCCGGCAGGAATTGCAGCCCATCGCTGGCGGCCAGCACGATATCGCCCGCCTGCAGGCGCAGCGGGGCGCTGCGGCAGTCGATGCGGGGGATGCCGGCTCCGGTCAGCACCGAGGTGACGCAGTGGCGGTCCGGGTGGCTGGCGGCCTCGGCGGCGTCCATCCGGCCCTCGGCCACCAGGCTATCCAACTCGGACGCCATCGAGTGGTCGGCGTTGAGCCGGATCAGGCTGCCCTCGCGGAACAGGTAGAGCGGCGAGTCGCCGGCCGAGATCCAGTACAGCCGGTCGCAAAACAGCACCGGGGCCAGCAGGGTGGCGCCCATGCCGCGGGCCTGGGGCCGGTGGCTGGCATATTCGCCGAGACAGGCGTCGGCGCCGTTGGCGGCCTGCTGCAGCACCGCGCCGATGGCCTGCTCCAGCGCCGCGGGGTCCCCGGCTTGCAGCTTCAGCTCGCTGAACACTTCGGTCACCACGATCCGGCTGGCGATGTCGCCGGCCGCATGACCGCCCATGCCGTCGGCCAGCACCGCAAAGCCGGTGCCGGTGCCGGCCGGGAAGTCGGCCGCAACCGCGTCCTCCTGCCGTTCGCGGCGGCCCTGGCTGACCGCCGTTGCGGCGTCGTATCCGATCTCAGCGGTATGCAGCATCTGCGGCATCGCTGTGTTGCGGCTGGTCCCAGCCGAAGTCCGCGCCGCACAGCGGCACGAAGCGCAGGGTGGTTTCGCCGATCCGGATCACGTCGCCCGCCGACAGCTCCTCGGTGCTGAGCACGGGGCGGCCGTTGCGGCGCACCAGGTTGGCCTTGCCGCCATGGCCGATGAAGAAGGCTTTCTGTTCCGGGTCAAAGGCGATGGCAGCGTGGTTGTCGCGGGAGATGCTGTTGTCGCCGAAGTCCAGCCGCACGGTCTGATCCTCGCCGCGGCCAATGACGGTGACGCCGCTGAACAGGGTAAAGGCGGCGCCGCGGCCCGGGCCCTGCACGATGGCGAGCCAGCCGACGGGAAACTGGGTGTAGGCGGGCGCCGCGGCCTCTGCGCTGCGGGCGAAGGGGTCGGCGCCTGCTGCCTGCGCCGGGCTGAAGCCCAGAAGGCGGGTCTTGACCCGGCCCGCGCGGCTGGCGCCGCGGCCCATCGAGGGCGCGGGCACGTCGATCGGCGCAGCGTCAGGGGCTTGCGGCGCGGCGGCTTGCGGTTCTTCCGGCGCGGGCTGAGGCGCCGGGGCCGGGGCAGCCTGTTGGACCGGGGTCTCTGGCCGGGAAACACTGGCCTGAACGTCCACGGGGGTCCGGGCCAGCTCCGGTTCCGGCAGCGGTTCCGGCTCCGGTTGAACTTCCGGCAGCGGAGCCGGTGCCGGGGCAGGGGCTGCTGGTGCGGTTCCGGCGCGGTCTGCCGCGGTGTCCGGATCCGGCCCGGCAGCGTTGCTGCGTGTGAAGACCCGGTACGGCCTGGCGGTGTCCGCCGCCGGGTCCGGCTGCTGCAGTCGGGAGAAATCCGGTTCCGCGCCGAGAGGCTCGGCTGTGTATTCCTCCGCCTCATCCTCGTGCGGGGCAAAGAAATCCTCTTCCGGCATTTCCGCAGGGTCCGCTTCTGCGGTGTCATGGTCCGGGGCGGCGAAGAAGACGGCGGGGTCCGGCCGGTCCTGCGCTGAGGGGGCTTCGGCCTGGCTCTGCTCGCGGGCGAAGAAGGCGGCAATGGCGTCCTCGTCCGGCGCGTTCCCGCCGACGCTGCCGAAGGCCTCCGCGGCGTCTTCCCCTGGGATTGCACCGGGCGCTGCCAACGGGTCGCGGATATCCTCCGGCAGCGGCGCGGCGGCAGCTGGAGCGTGCGGCGCCGGGTCCGGGTCCAGCCGGAAACCTTGGCCGAGGCTGAGGGGCGCGCGGCTGCCGGTCTCCTCTGCGGGCGGCTGGACCGGTTCCGCGGCTGGCGCGGCGGAGCCGTCCAGGCGCACCCGTTCCCGCTTTTCGCCGATGATATCCTTGATGAACTTCATACCCATTTCCTTCAGTTCTTAGCCGTTTGCGGGCTGTTGCCGTGACGCCCGAAAATCCTGCGCAAGCGGCCGGTCAATGTCGGTTTGTCCCGGCGCAGGCCCAAAGCCGGGTCTGACGGGTCTGTCAGCGGCACAGGGGCTGCGGCCGGCGGCTGCTGCGCGGCGGGGGCGATTTTCTTGCGCCAGGCGATCGCGTCTTCCTCTTCCAGCCAGGCCTCCAGGTCGGTGACCGGTTCGCCGAAGATGTTGACTGGCGGGTGGCGCGGGGCGGCCGTGGGGCTGGCAGGCGGGGTCTGCGCCTGGCGGGCGGCGCGGGGCAGGCCGGGCTTGAGGCTGTCATTGGTCTTGGCGACCAGATCGGCAATGACCGCAGCCAGCCTGCTGCCGTCATCGGCGGGTGCCGCTGCGGTTCCGGGCGCCGGGCCGGCCTGCGGCTCCGGGGCGTGTTGCGGCGCGTCTTCTTCCGCCAGGGCAGCGGCCCAGGCGCTGGCGTTGTGGAACCGTTCCGCCGGAAGCACCGACATCGCCATGTCCACGGTCGCCAGCAGTGCCGGGTCAGCGGCCCAGGGCCCGCCCAGCAGCGGGCGGCAGGGGTCCGGAGAGCCCGCCATCAGCGCAGCCAGCCGCTTTTGGCTGGCCGCGGGCGGGGCGCCGGTGATCAGATAGTAGAGCGTGGCGCCAAGCGCGTAGAGGTCGCAGGCCGGGCGCTGGGGCAGGTCGGGGCTGTAGAGCTCATGCGCGGAATAGCCGTCCTTGACCGCCAGCAGCATCGGCAGCGCGGTGCCGTCATCAGGGGTGCTGCCGCAGGCGGCGCCGAAATCAATCAGCGTCACGGTGCCGTCCTTGCCCAGGAGGATGTTGTCCGGCGAGATGTCGCGGTGCAGGACGCCCAGCCGGTGCAGGCAGTCGAGCGCCTCCAGCGATTGATCGAGAATCTGGCGCAGCACCGGCCCGGTCAGCCGCTCCGGCTGCTCTTCGCGCACGGTGAGCAGGTCCAGCCCGTCGATGAATTCCATCGCGATATAGGCGGTCTGGTTTTCCTTGAAGACCTGATGCACGCCGACGATGCCGGGGTGGCGGGCGCGGGCCAGCAGATGCGCCTCGCGCAGGAAGGCGCGCAGCACGTTGCGGCAGGATTTGGCGTGTTCGGGGGCGGCGGGTTCCACATCGGTGCCGGCGCGGCGGCAGAGCCCCGCCGGGTAGCATTCCTTGATCACGACGCGGCGTTCCAGGCTGTCGCGGGCCAGATAGGTGATGCCGAAGCCGCCGCTGATCAGCGGCCGCTCGATCTGGTACTGGCCTTGCAGCAGCTTGAAGCCGCAGGGCAGTTCGCAGGCCGGCGCCGGATCGGCAGTGAACGTGTCGTGCGGCACAGCGTCAGTTCCTTGTGGCAGCGTGGGGTCCGGCCGGAGGGCGCGGACGGGCCTTCACGCTGAAAGCCAAATGCGGAATGTTCGCGGCGGATTCCGGGCAATTGCGGCAGGACCGCCCGATTTCCGCCGTATTTGCGCGGAAAGGGCTGTAAACACTGGGTTAACAGGCGGTCGGCGACTTGCGTTGAAGTTAGTTAAACTGGCGCCCTATCCGGCGGGAAACCCGGCTGGCCGGCGGCAGGGCCTGAACCCGCCGCGCAGGGCGGCCGCTGCAGAGGCGCCGGGATGGCCCGGCCCGCCGTGATTTGCCTGTTCAAAGGTGTCCAAGGTGTTGCGAAAATTCGATTTTCCACCATTGGTATTGCGGCGGGAGCCCTTTGATTCGGCTAAGGCGAACGCTATAGTGCTGCTGAAAAGGGGAACGGTTCCGTGGCAGATGCCCAATATCAGAACTTGCGTGCCAGGCTGCGCGGGGACACGCGGCATTGCCATGCTGCGCTGGATGAACAGGTGACCAGGCTGGATCAGGCGGGTGCGGACGGCTACGCGCGCTTTTTGCTGCTGCAGTGGCGGCTGTTTGCGGCGCTGGAGCCGGTCAGCCAGAGTGCCGCCTGTGCGCCGGTGATCCGCGGCCTGAAGCAGCGGGCGGGCGAGGATCTGGCGCGGCTGGGCCGTGCGGCGGATGCGCCTGAGCTGCCGCTGGTCCCGCATCCGCTGGCGGTGGATTACCTGGTGTCCGGTTCGCGGCTGGGCACACAGGTGCTGCGCAAGCGGTGGCTGGAGCGCGGCCTGCCGGAGGTTATCTATGCCTGTAAGTACCTCTCGGCACCGTCCTACACGGAATACTGGCGCGGCTTTACGGCCCGGGCCGAAGCGCTGCCGGCCGAAGGTGCCGCAGCGGACCGGGTTGTCGAAGATGCTACCGGGCTGTTTGGATTTTGCTTAGAATGTATTTTTGCTGAGTCTGCCGAGGGGAGGGCGATTCATGCCTGACGAAAAGTCCGGCGCTGCCAGGGCGCAGGTGGATCTGACCACCTGCGATCGGGAGCCGATCCACATTATTGGCCAGGTGCAGAGCTTTGGCTGCCTGATTGCGGTTTCCGCCGACTGGATTATCTCCCATGCCTCTGCCAACTGTGCAGAGGTTCTGGGGCTGGATGAGACGGAGCTGGCGGGGCGGCCGGTGACGGACATTCTCAGCCCGCAGGCGCTCCACGACCTGCGCACCCGGATGCAGATGCTGCGGATGCAGCAGAGCGCGGTGCGGGTGTTCGGCTATGACTTGCGCGGCGACGGGCAGAAGTATGACGTTTCGATCCACCAGTCCGGGCGGCTGTTCGTTCTGGAATTCGAACGCCGGGGCACCGATGGTGGCGATGTGCACGATCCGGGCCTAGTGCAGGCACTGATCGGCCGGGTGCAGCGCCACGGCGCACTGGATGCGATGGCGCAGGAGGCCGCACGGGGCCTGAAAGCGCTGAGCGGCTTTGGCCGGGTCATGGTCTACAAGTTCGAGGAAGACGGCAGCGGCACCGTGATCGCCGAGGCCCGCGAGTCCGGAATGGAGCCGTTTCTGGGCCTGCGCTATCCGGCCAGCGATATTCCCAAACAGGCCCGCGCGCTGTATGTGCGCAGCCTGCTGCGGATCATCCCCGACGTCGCGGCGCCGGTCTATCCGGTGCAGCCGGAGACCGATCCCAACGGCGAGCCGCTGGACCTGTCGCTGGCGGTGACCCGGGCGGTGTCTCCGATCCATATCGAGTATCTGAGAAACATGGGGGTGGCGGCCTCGATGTCGGTTTCCATCCTGCGCAACGGCCAGCTGTGGGGGCTGTTTGCCTGCCACAATGACAGCCCGTGCTACCTCAGCTATGAAAAGCGCACCTCGGTCGAGCTGTTCGCGCAGCTGTTCAACTATGAGCTGGCCCAGATGGAGATGACCGATGAACTGGGCGACATCGACCGCTCCAGGGCGCTGCACGACAACCTGATGCCGCAGCTGTCCAATGGCTGCAATCTGTTTGCGGCTTTTGAAGACTTGTGCAGCGGCATCGGCGATGTCATTCCGTTTGACGGGGCCGCGATTTATTCGGACGGGCAGTACAAATCCACCGGATCCGCGCCGGTGGAAGAGGAGTTCCTGGGACTGGTGCGGTTCCTGAACACCACGCCGCCCGGGCAGATCTATTCCAACAGCAACCTGATCAAGCGCTATCCGGCCGCTGACGGGTTTGCGGACCGGGTGGCCGGGCTGCTGGCGATCCCGGTCTCGCGCAAGCCGAGGGATTACTTTGTGCTGTTCCGGCGCGAGGTGGTCAAATCGGTGACCTGGGCGGGCAATCCCGAAAAACCAGTTGAACCGGGGCCGAATGGCCTGCGGCTGACGCCGCGCAAAAGCTTCGAGGCCTGGAAGGAAGTGGCGCGCGGCCATTGCCATCCGTGGAAACAGCGCGAGCAGCGCACCGCCGAGGCGCTGCGCACAACGCTGATCGAAGTGGTTCTGAAGCTGGCGGACGAAAACAACGCCGCCCGCAAGCGGGCGCAGGACCAGCAGGAGCTGCTGATTGCGGAGCTGAACCACCGGGTGCGCAACATCCTGAACCTGATCCGCGGGCTGGTATCGCAGGGCAAGGAGTCGGTAAAATCCGCCGATGCCTTTGGCGAGGTGCTGGACGCGCGCATTCACGCGCTGGCGCGGGCGCATGACCAGCTGACCGGCTCGGAGTGGGATTGGAGCCCGCTGACGGTGCTGATCGGGACCGAAACCGAAGCGTTTCTGGCGGGCAAGGCCAGCCGGGTGTCGATTGACGGCGACGCGCTGGAGCTGTCGCCCGCGGCCTTTACCTGCGTGGCGCTGGTGGTTCACGAGCTGGTGACGAACTCGGTCAAATACGGCGCGCTCAGCGATTCCTCCGGCCGGGTGGAGATCCGCACCGCGCTGAACCGCGACGGCACCGCCGCGCTGAGCTGGCGCGAACACGATGGCCCGCCGGTAAAAGCGCCGGAGCGCCGGGGCTTCGGCACCACGCTTATCGAGCAATCGGTGCCGTTTGAACTGCAGGGGGAAGCCGACGTCAGATACCGGATCACCGGGCTGGAAGCGGATTTTCTGCTGCCCGCCCGCCATGTGCGGAAGGCGGAAAAGCCCGCGGGCCCGGTGCCCGACACCGGCGCGCGGCAGGCGCCGGCCGTGCCGCGGCTGTCGGGCGGCGCTCTGGTGCTGGAGGACAACATGATCATCGCCATGGATGCGGCGGACATGCTGACCCAGCTGGGCGCCGAAAAGGTGGAAACCTGCAGCGGAGTCACGACCGCGCTGAACCTGCTGGAGCAGGGCGGCACGCAGTTCGTGCTGGCGGACATGAACCTGGGATCCGAAACTTCGCTGCCGGTGGTGGAGCGATGCCGCGAGCTGGGCATCGCAGTGGTGCTGGCCACGGGGTACGGTTCAACGGACGAAGTCGCTAAGCGCTTCCCGGGGCTGAACATCCTGAAAAAGCCCTACACGGTCGAACAGCTGAGCGCGGTTCTGGAGACAATGGCCGCGGCGGAGAACGGCGGCTGACAGCCGGCGCCGCTGAGCAAGACAGGGCTGAACGGATCAGGCCCGCCGGTGCGTTCCGGCGGGCCTGATCGTTTGCGGCTTGCGGCGCTGGCTGCAGGTCAGGCTTGCAGGTCAGGCTACGTCGCTGAAGTTGATCACCCGGTGGATGCCAACATCCGGTTCGCTCACATCGTCGCGCATCGCGGCGTTCAGCATCTTCAGCCCGACCAGGATCGGGTTGGAATCGGACGCCCAGATGGCAGCCTCGCGCGGGGTCAGCTGCAGCAGCGTGACCTTGGGATCCTCGCGGCCCTGCTCAAACCAGGCAGCCACTGGCGGGCTCCACAGGCTGTCGAGCTTTTCTTCGCTCTGATAGACCACCAGCGGCCCCTTGACGGAGGCATGATAGTCGCCCTTTTGCGACTGATAGCAAAAAGTGGCCTCTGCCCCCAGCCCGACCGCAGCCACCAGATCGGTGTCGGCGGAGGTGATGAACCAGATTTCGCCGCTGTCAGGGTCGGCGAAATGGCTCATCGGCTGCGGGTGCTGGCTGCTGCCGTCGACCGACAGCATGCCGGTGCGGGTGTCATCGAGTCGTTTCCACAACTGGGCGGCGGCGTCTGCGTCACTGTCAGGTCTGCGGGCCATGTTAAATGCCGTCCAGCATGCGGTCGACGGTCTGGCGTACCTCGTCCTTGGTCTTGCCCAGCCGCTGCTGCAGCATCCCTTCGAGCTTCTGGCGCTCGCCTTTGGTTTCTTCCAGCTCGTCGTCGGTCAGTTCGCCGTAGGTTTCCCGCAGGCGGCCCTTCAGCTCGGTCCATTTTCCGGTGATGCGGTCGTCATCCATGTCGTGTCCTCCTTGGGAAATTGCGGTGGTCCGCCGCGCTGCGGCGGTAATAGGAGAACGCGGTGGCGGCTGCGAAGTTCCGTGATTGCGCGGTATCTCTGCTGCGCAGCCAAAAGGCGAGACGGCTGGCGGTTTTCCGAACCAGGGCCCGGCGGCAGAATTGGCCTCTGCAGCCGGGCGAAAGGCGGTTACTCGCCCAGAAGCAGCATCGCCGCGTCCAGGTGCGGGGTTGCGAACGGGCGGCTCAGCATCGGCAGCGACTGCAGCTCAGGCTCAGTGGTGTCGCCGTTGATCAGAATGATGCGCCATTCCTTGGCCATCGCCGACTGCAGCCAGTCGCGGGCGTCCGGATTGCTGATCGGGAAGCCGAAAAAGACCAGGTGCGGCGGCCGCGCGGAGGAGTCCAGCGCGGCGGCAAGACCGTCGAGGCGGGTTTCTGTGATCACAGCAGGGTATCCCCGCCGCAGCAGGTAGTCGCTGATGTCCGCGGCCTCCAGGGCGTGGGGGGTCAGGATCAGAGCGGGCGTTTGCGCGTGAGCGGCTTTGGTCGTCATCGGTCTTCCTCAGTTTTTCGAATGTGAGGAATGAACCGCCGTAAGGTCAGGCGCATTAAACTGTGACATATCCGCGGGGTAAAAAACCAGCGGGCGGCGGAGGTTCGCCCGGGGCCGGTGCGGTTACGCTCTTGCGCTGGCGGTCTGCTGCGGCAAAGACTGGTCAAGCCCCGGTTGCGACGCGCGGGGCAGGCATTTCAACAGGAGGATGCGGAATTGAGCCGCGACATGACATGTTTGGCCGCGCGGCCGGGGCGCCGAGCGGGGCCGTGCCGGGTGCTGCTGGCGGGTTTGCATATATTAATCCTGCTGGCGGCGGTGTGCCTTGGCGGCGGCGGTGCCCAGGCCCAGAACGCGGCCGACCCGGTGCAGACCGACGGCCGGATCGAGGTCGGCGAAGCAGCGGTGCGCGACAGCGAAATCCTGAACCGGATCGAGAAGCTGCTGGCGGAAATCGAAGGTTACGGGTCGGTGAATGTGTCTGTTTCCGAAGGGGTGGTCCGCATCACCGGCGAGGTGATCGACAACACCGCCCAGGACCGGCTGACGCAGATCATAAACCGGGTGGCCGGTGTGGTGGCGATCGAAAACGAAACCCAGATCAGCGGCACCCTGGAGGAACGGCTGGCCCCGGCGATGGACCGGATTGCCGCCCGCACCCGCAACCTGCTGGCAAACGGGCCGATCTTTCTGGTGGCGCTGGCCGCCTTTGCGGCAGTGGCGGCGGGCGGCTGGCTGCTGACCACGCGGATCGGCATCTGGACCCGGCTGGCGCCCAATGCCTTTATCGCCGATGTCTACCGGGCGGTGGCGCGGATCCTGTTCATCCTGACCGGGCTGGTGCTGGCGCTGGACATTCTGAACGCCACCGCGCTGATCGGCGCGGTGCTGGGCGCGGCGGGGGTGGTTGGCCTGGCGCTTGGCTTTGCGGTGCGCGACACAGTGGAGAATTTCATCGCCTCCATCCTGCTCAGCTTGCGGCAGCCGTTCCGGCCCAATGATTTTGTCGATATCCAGGGCGATCAGGGCACGGTGGCGCGGCTGACCTCGCGCGCGACGATCCTGATCTCGCCCGAGGGCAACCATATCCGCATTCCCAATGCCACCGTGTTCAAGGGCCGGATTGTGAATTTCACCCGCGATCCCCGGCGCCGCTTCGGCTTTGACCTTGGCGTGGATGCGGATGCGGATCTGGCGGCGGCGCTGTCCACCGCCGTTGCCGCGCTGGAGGCGCAGGCGTTTGTGCTGGACGATCCCGAAGTCGGCGCCTGGATCAGCGAAGTGGGGGACTCCAACGTGATCCTGACCTTCACCGGCTGGGTGGATCAGACCCGGGTGGATTTCGCCAAGGCGCGCGGCGAGGCGATCCGCGCCGCCAAGATGGCGCTGGAGGCGGCGGGCTTTGGCCTGCCGGAGCCGATCTACAGGGTGCGCCTGGACAATGCGGCGGATGCAGCAGCCCCTCCGGCCCGGGACACCGGGGCCCGGAAGGGCGCGGCTGAGCCTGCCAGCGCCGAATTGCCGGAAGCGGCCGATCCGGAACGGGCGGAGCTGGCGGCCGCCGGCGCGGCAGAGCGGGAGCGCGAAGGGCTGGATGGCGGGGAAAACCTGCTGGATGCCCGGCAAAAGGCAGAGTGACAGCGCCGCAGGGCGGCATCTCCCGCACATGAAAACGGCCCGGCTGCAGCAGCCGGGCCGGTACGTGCAAAATACGGCAGGGTTAGATGTTTGCCGCAGAGGACCTTGGGCCTGCCACCAGCCAAGCGATAAAGCCCAGCACCGGCAGGATCAGGATAACGAGCACCCAGATGATCTTGGCGGCGGTTGACGCCCCGGATCCCAGGACCTGAATAATTGCATAAATGTCCGCAGCCAGTACCAGCAGGCCAATCAGTCCGTATTCCATGGTATTTCCCTTCCGCTAAATGTTCTGGAAACTAAACGCTTGCAGCCGGAGATTGTTCCCAACTTCTTCCATCCCGCTGATTTAGAAGGTTTCTTCTCTGGCCGTGCCGTGTTTTCAGGGCGGCGGCAGCCTGAGCCCGCTAAGCGCGGCAAGGTCGGGCAGGAGGCCTAAGCGGAACCCGGCTAAAAAACGGGCAAAAAAAAAGCGCAGCGGGCTGCGCTGCGCTTTTTTCATAATCTGAGACGTCGTGGATCACCCGTCGTCCTTGGCATCTTCTTCCGGGCTTTGAATGTCGACGGTCGGAACCGTCACGGTCACGTCTTTGGAGCCGGTTTCGATGTCGCCAACGTCGGCCTCGAATTCAGGCAGCTGTCCGCCTTCGACATTGACGTCGACGTCAGGCAGACGGGTCTCTTCGGTTTGATCGATGTCGATCATGTAGACTGCGAAAACCAGCACAATAATGCCGGCCACTGCGGCGAAAATATAAGAGGGTTTCATAGTACTGTCCTTTCGGGTTGTGTCAGCCGGTCAACGCACCGGCGTCCGCAAAGGTTCCCGGACTTTATGCTGCAGTTGCAGGTTTCCGCAGGGGAATACTAGGTCAAGCTTTTGAATTATATAGAAAAAAATTTACTGCAGGCCGCGGGTGCGCTGCAGCATATTTGCTGATTTACAGGCCGGTGCCGCGGTCCCAGGGCGGCACATCGCCGCCGAGATGCTCAAGAATGAAGTCGATGAACACCCGTACCTTAGCAGGCAGATGGCGGCGCTCCGGGTATATCGCATAAAGGGTCTGAGACGGCAGCGGACAGTCAGGCAGCACTCTTATCAGCCGTCCTGCAGCAAGGTCGGGCCCTGCAGTGAAGCTTGGCAGCCGCCCGATGCCCGTGCCGTCCAGGATCGCCTCCCGCAGCGCTTCGCCGTTGTTGACGCTGTAGCTGCCGTGCGGCCGGAAGGTTTCCACCTTGCCATCGCAGTGAAAGATCCATTCCTGAAAATCCCGGCTGTAGGAATACTGGAGGCAGTTGTGACGGCTCAGCTCAGCGACGGTTTCCGGCGTGCCGCACCGCTCCAGATAATCCGGAGAGGCCGTCAGGATGTTGTGCAGGGGCGCAATCTTGCGGGCGACAAGCGCGGAATCGGCCAGGGTCCCGCCGCGCAGTGCCAGGTCAAAACCGTCCGCGAACAGGTCCGTCAACCGATCATCCATCACCATGTCCACCGCCACGCCGGGGTAGCGCGAGAGAAATCCGGAGATCAGCGGAGCCACATGCAGGCGCCCGAAGGCCATCGGCACATTGACCCTGAGCCGCCCCTTGGGCGCTGCCTGAAGCGCCAGAACGCTGTCCTCCGCCTCTTGCGCGGCCTCCAGCGCCTGGACGGCATGGGCATAGAAATGCTCGCCCGCCTCGGTCAGGCTGACATTGCGGGTGGAGCGGTGGAACAGTTGCGCGCCAAGCCGTTTTTCAATCTGGGTGATCCGCTTGCTCACGGCGGATTTCGACACCCCCAGCCGCCGCGCCGCAGCCGCGAACCCATGGGTTTCGGCGACCGCCACGACCACCGGTATATCTCCCATTCCTTGCATTGGCATCCTCCGGAGCCGGGTGAGTTTTTCTCAACAATTGGTTTCATGCTAGCCGGGTTATCTATCAGTGGGAAACCCGCTACATTTTTCGCGTCATCCGGGCGACCTGCGAAGGCAAAACCGCGGTCAACGGTCCGCTTACCGGAATGCCATGGCGCGGCCCTGTGCGCCGCAGCCCGAACCCTGAATTGGAGAGTTCCCTCATGAAACTGCTTTCGAAACTTGCCGTGGCCGCAGCCGTGCTGTGGCTGCCGTCCCAAAGCCTCGCCGGCGCGGAGGATACCGCGGGCCTCCTGAAACTCGAATACACGGACGGCCGCGCTGCGGCCGAGGGTGTGGAGGACGTGAACGCGGTTCTGCGCAGCGTGGGCGTTCGCGTCAGCACGGTTGCAATCCCTGATCAGGCTGTGCCGGTTCTGGAAGCCTCCCGCAGCCGTGCGATCACGGCGGAGGAAGAGGCGCAGCTGATCTCTGATTTCCGGCTGACCCGCCAGGATCTGCTGGCCGAGATCAAGGCGGCCGGGCGCGCGCCCACGGTGGCAAACGGCGGCTCGCTGACCACGTCGGAACCGGGCGTTGCGCCCTATCCCAAGGTCTATGACATGAACAAGATGGATGCGGACACCCGGGTCTGGGTTCACAAGAAATTCGGCCCGCTGCACATCAACCACGCCGAAGACGGCACCGGGATCGACGAGGTGATGACCATCGTGTCCGGCGGCCCCTGGGTCTGGTTTTTCGAGCTGCCGGGGGATGTCATCGGCAAGCTGACGCTCGGCCATGTCGGTCCGCAGGGCAAGGCCTGGCGGATCAGCTACCCGGGCATCAAACCGCATGGCGGCTTCCTGGATCCGGACTACGGCCTGGTGGTTGCCTATGCCCATGGCCCGGAACAGTTCGAGATCCATTTCGAGGAAGACAACATCGCCGGGTCCAGGCTGAACGGCACCAATGCCTGGATTGATATGTCAGGCGGCAAGCCGGTGCTGCTGGAGGCGCCGCTCAGCGGTTACTGACGGGTGAATGCCGCCGGCGGGCCATTGCCGGCGGCTGCCCGCGCGGCTGCCACTACCTCCCGAGACAGGTTTCCATTTCAGACTGCATGTTTTCGATGGCCTTGCACAACCGCGTTGTGAAGGCTTCGGAGGTCAGGGACTGGGTGGCGTAGCCGGGGGTGAGAATCGAAACGCTGGAGCTGATTCGCGGCGTGAACCGGCGAATCGCCAGCCCTGAGGTTGTCTGGCGCTGCTGCAAACAGCCGTAGGCAGTGATCATGTCGCAGATCATGTAGCACATGCCAGCCGCAACAAACTGCAGGCCCGGGGCCCAGGTGCGCAGCTCCAGCCGCCTGCGGAACCGGCAGCCGCTGCGCTGGAACGCGGCCTCGGTCCGGACCGTCATGGGGTGCTTGTCAAACAGCACCGCCATCGGCGCCCCGTCCAGATCCTGTGGCGTGATCTGTTCGGCCGCGGCCAGCGGATCGCTTTCCGGCACAATGCAGACGCTTTCCAGGTCGAAGTCCATCTGTTTGACGGAGGGGCGCGGCACGGGAGTCTCGGCAAAGCCGATGTCGAACTGCTGCGAGGCGATCAAATCCTCGATCACATCCGAAGAGCGCATGATCAGCGAGACCTCAAGCTCATCCTTGCCTTGCAGAAAATCCGTTAAAATCCGCGGCATGAACAGCCCGGCCGCCGCCGGATGGCAGGCAACCCGCAGCTTTCCGGCCTCGTGGCTGCGGATCTTGCTCACGGTGCGTTCAATCCGTTCGATCCGTTCCAGAACCGCCTCGCACTCCTCAAGAAAGAACCGGGCCTCCGGGGTCGGGATCAGCTTGCCCTGCTCGCGCACGAACAGGCTGAAGCCCAGCTCCCCCTCCAGCGTCGATATCATGGTGCTGACCGCGGGCTGGGTGCGCCCGACGGTGCGCGCGGCCTGGGAAATGGAGCCGCTGCGCATGACCTCGCGGAAGGTGAAGATCTGGCGGATCGAGAAGTTCATGGCATGGGTATCAAGAAAATTGATGGAGTCAGAGATATTTTCAAATTGATCTTATGCCCTTTGTCCAGCCAAATCCGCCAAACCCGGTGAGGGGACACCGGAAGGAGGACCGATGGACACATTTTCGAAATACTTGCTGACGGGGCTGATCTGTCTGGTGGCCCTGGGCCAGTTCGTTCAGGTGGTCACCCGTTATCTGCTGCAGATCCCGGTGATGGGGCTGGAGGAGACCATGCTATATCCGACCATCTGGCTGTACATCCTGGGCGCCGTGAACGCCTCGCGCGAGGACACCCACATCCGCGCCAACGTGCTGGAGATCGCCATCAAGACAGAGCGCGGCCACACCGTGCTGGCGATCATCGGGGAAATCATCAGCCTGACCGTTGGCCTGTGGCTGCTGGGCTGGGCCTGGGAATACACCCAGTACGCCTGGCGGGTCTGGAAAGAGAGCCCGACGCTCTATCTGCCGACATTCTATTCCGAAGCGGCGCTTGTGGCCGGTCTGGGCCTGATGATGCTCTACACCGCGGTGCACCTGTTCCGCCATATCAACGCCCTGCGCGCCGGAGCCGCAAAATGATTGAAATCGCACTCCTTGCCATTGCCGTCCTGGTGCTGACCCTGACCCTTGGCGTGCCGCTGCCCTACTGCTTTGGCGCTGCCCTGATGATCATGTATTTCCTGGGCGATGTGACCATGAAGGGCATGATGCTGTGGGGCTCCCAGCAATTGGGCAACCCGGTTCTGCTGGCCATTCCGCTGTTTGTTCTGGCAGGCACTATCATGTCAGCCAGCGGCATCGCCGCCTCGCTCTTGAACTTCGTCAATGCCTTCATCGGCCATATCCGCGGCGGTCTGGGCGTTGTGGCTGCTGTCAGCTGCGCCATCATCGGTGCCATCTCCGGCTCCGGCCTGACGGGTATTGCCGCCATCGGCCCGCTGCTGATCCCCGAGATGGAAAAGCGCGGCTACCCGCGGGAATACGCCACCGCGCTGATTGCCAACTCCTCTATCCTGGGCCTGCTGATCCCGCCGTCCGTGACCATGATCGTTTACGGCTGGGTGACCGACACCTCGATCCTCGCCTGTTTCCTGGCGACCCTGGGGCCGGGCCTGCTGATCATGTTCAACTTCTCGGCCATGAACCTGTGGATGAGCCGCAAGTTCGACCTGGTGCTGGACGACACGCCCAGCTTCTCGGAGCTGGCGGGCGACGTGGCCAAGAAGGGCTTTAACGCGACCCCGGCGCTCTTGATGCCGGTGATCATCCTCGGCGGCATCTACGGCGGCATCATGACCCCGACCGAAGCCGCCGCGCTGTCAGTGATCTATGCGCTGCCGGTCGGCTTCTTCATCTACAAGGGGCTGAAGTGGAACAGCTTCCTGGAGGCCGGCAAGGAGGCCGCGACCGCGGTGGGGGCGATCATGGTGATGATCCTGTTTTCCATGATCCTCAGCCAGATGTTTGTCTACGAAGGCATCCCGCAGCAGATGGTCAGCGCGATCTTCGAGATCACCGAGAACAAGGTGCTGCTGCTGATCTTCATCAACATCCTGCTGTTCCTGGTCGGCATGGTCGTGAACGACGTCACCGCCATCATCCTGATTGCGCCGCTCTTGCTGCCGCTGATGCAGGCGATCGGGGTCACCCCGGTGCAGTTCGCCGCGATCATGGGCGTGAACACCGCGATGGGCGGGGTGACACCGCCCTATGCCTCGATCCTCTACCTCGGCGCGCGGATCGGCAACGTGAAGGTCACCAAGGTGATCCCGCCCGCGATGATCCTGATCCTGACAGGCTATGTGCCGGTGGTCTTCCTGACCTCGCTGTGGCCCGACCTGTCGCTCTTTCTGCCGCGTTTCTTCGGCTACTGAACACACCTGACACCTTAAGGAGGAGACTACCCATGAAACACTTTCTGACCGGTACCGCTGCCGCTGCGCTGATGTCGCTGGCGGGCCTCGCCTCGGCCGCCGACCTCAAGATGAGCCACGTGCGCCCGCAGGACACCACCATCGACAAGGAGCTGCGCGCCTTTGCAACCCAGGTGACCGAGGCCACCGGCGGCGATGTCTCGATCAACATCTTCCCGGCCTCTGCGCTCGGCGATTACACCACCGTGCAGGAACGCATCAGCGTCGGCGCCATCGACATGGCGACCCAGCCGGCCGCAGCCGCGGCGGACCGCCGGATGCAGATCAGTTCCTTCCCCTACCTGGCCAACAATTGGGATGAGGCGCGCAAGATCTACGGCCCCGACGGCCCGGTGCGCAACGTGATGGCAGAGCTTTACGCCAAGCAGGACATCACCATGCTGGCGGCCTACCCGGTCTATTTCGGCGGCATTGCGCTGAACACCGATCCGGTCAGCCCGGGCGACCCGTCGCAATCGAACGGCATCAAGGTCCGGGTGCCCGGCATCAAGAGCTTCCAGCTGACCGGCGAAGCTCTGGGCTACATCCCGTCGCCGATCCCCTTCTCCGAAGCGTTCACCGCGATCCAGACTGGCGTGGTTGACGGGGTGATCGGTTCCGGCGCCGAGGGCTACTATGCCTCCTTCCGCGATGTGACCAAGGCTTATGTGCCCGCCAACACCCACTTTGAGGTCTGGTACATGATCATCTCCAACGGCTCGCTGGCTGAGCTGGACGCAGAGGATCAGGAGGCGCTCAAGACTGCCGCCGCCGACTTTGAGGCGCAGCGCTGGACCGTTGCCGAAGAGGATCAGGGCAAGTGGGAGCAGCGCCTGTCCGAGGAGCTGGGCGCCAAGATTGTCGACCTGAGCGACGATGAACTGTCTGCGATGGCTGCCAAGGTGCGCGAGGACGTCTGGCCGGTGGTTCTGGAAGACGTTGGCGCCGACTGGGGCCAGGGCATTCTTGACCAGATCGGCAAGTAATCCCGCATGACAGACCGGGGCGGCCGCGCGCCGCCCCGAAACCGCAGCCAACCTTTGGGATACGGCAGGATGGAAGCAGATTATGCAGTGATCGGCGGCGGCGTTGTCGGCCTGTCCGTGGCCTGGGGGCTGCTGAGGCGCGGCAAGCGCGTCACGGTTCTGGACGGCGATGACGGCTCGTTCCGCGCCAGCCGCGGCAATTTCGGCTTGGTCTGGGTGCAGTCCAAGGGCATGAAGCAGCCGCGCTATGCCAGCTGGAGCCAGCAGTCCGCCGCCGCCTGGGCCGGGTTCGCCGCCGAGCTAGAAGACGGCACCGGCCGCTCTGTCGGGTTGCAGCAGGACGGCGGCTATGACCTGCATTTCTCCGAAGAAACGCTGTATGCCACCGTCGCGCAATATGATGCGCTGAAGGACAAGCTGGGCGGCAACTACCCTTACGAGGTGCTGGGCCGCAACGCGCTCAGCCGCGAGGAGCCGCATATTGGCCCCAAGGTGGCGGGCGCGATCCTGCACCACCAGGACGGCCACGCAAACCCGCTGCGCCTGCTGGTCTCGCTGGCCGAGGACGTGCGGCGGCTGGGCGGCACGGTTCTGAATGGCAAGACCGTCACTACGGTCTCCAAACCGGATGCGTTCAAGGTGCAATGCAGCGACGGCACGGTTGTTACGGCCGCCAAAGTTGTGCTCTCCGCCGGTCTCGGCGCGATGGAGCTGGGCCCCAAGCTGGGCTTCAAGGCGCCGGTTCGGCCGCAGCGCGGCCAGGTGCTGATCACCGAAAAGCTGCCGAAACTGATCAACCGCCCCTCGCTGATTGCCCGCCAGGTGGATGAGGGCGGCATTCAGATCGGCGCCACCAACGAGGAGGTCGGGCTGGACGACAGCGTGACGCAGCCGGGTCTGTCTGGACTGGCTGCCGAGGCCATCGCGGCCTATCCGGCGCTGGCCCGCGCGCAGCTGGTGCGCAGCTGGGGCGCCCTGCGCATCCTTTCGCCCGACGGCCTGCCGATCTACCAGGAAAGCCCCGAGATGCCGGGCGCTTACCTTGTCACCTGCCACAGCGGCATCACCCTGGCCGCGGCCCATGCGCTGTTCCTGCCGGATTGGCTGGAAGGCACCGCAGCCGCCCCTGATCTGGAGGTGTTCAGTGAAGACCGATTCCCCGTTTCTTGAGCTGGCGGACAATGCCTCCCGCGTGCGGGTCTGGTTCGACGGCCAGCCGCTGGACCTGCCCGCAGGCGCCAATCTGGCCGCCGCGCTGCTGGCCGCTGGCGTGCAGGTGTTCCGCCACACGCCCGTGTCGGGCGCGCCGCGGGCGCCGTTCTGCATGATGGGCGCCTGTTTTGAATGCCTGGTGGAAACCGGCGGCCGCGTGCAGCAGGCCTGTATGCTGGAAGTGGAAGAGGGCATGAAAATAGCCCGCCCGCATGAGGCGGAGGCAAACGATGCAGCACTGTGATCTGGCCATCATCGGCGCGGGTCCAGCCGGCATGGCCGCCGCTGCCGAGGCAGCCCGGCAGGGTCTGAGCGTCACCCTGCTGGACGAACAAAACCGCCCCGGCGGGCAGATCTACCGCGAGGTGGACCGCGCCGCGGGCCCGCGCGGCGCCATTTTGGGGCAAGAGTATCTGCACGGGGCAACCCTGACGGCGGGCCTCGGCCAGGCTGGGATCACGCATCTGTCAGGTGCCGTTGTCTGGGCCATCGAGGACGGCTTCCGCATCTCCTTCATCCGCGATGGCCGCGGTGAACAAGTGGAGGCCGCGCGGGTCATCCTGGCCACCGGCGCGCTGGAGCGTCCGATGCCGCTCCCCGGCTGGACCCTGCCGGGCGTGATGACCGCAGGTGCAGCGCAGATTCTCCTGAAACAATCCGGCGTGCTGCCGCGCCGCGCCGTGCTCGCCGGGAGCGGGCCGCTGCTTTACCTGATCGCGGCGCAGATGGTGCGGGCGGGAACGCCGCCGCTGGCCCTGGTCGAAACACAGACCGCCGCCAGCCCGCTGGCAGCAGCCCGCCATCTGCCCGGTGCGCTGCGCGGCTGGCGTTATCTGGCCAAGGGCCTGAAAATGCTGGCAGAGATCAAGCGCGCCGGCGTGCCGCGCTATACCGGCGCAACGGATATCGCGGTGGCGGGCAGCACCCGGGCCGACGCGGTGACCTTCCGCAGCAAGGGGCAGGAGCATCGCATCTCCTGCGATACCGCGCTGCTGCATCACGGGGTGGTGCCGAACACCCAGACCGCGCGCTCGATCAATGTGCCGCATGTCTGGTCCGAAGCGCAGCAGTGCTTTGTGCCCGAGGTCGGCTCTTGGGGCGAAACCGGCAAGGACGGTGTTCTGATTGCCGGCGACGGCGCGGGCATCAGCGGCGCCATGGCGGCCGAATATGCAGGCCGGATCGCAGCGCTGAAAGCGGCAGAGGAGCTGGGCCGGATCACCGCGCCGGAGCGCGACCGCCTGGCCGCGCCGCTGTTCAGCCGGCGCAGCCGGGAAACCGCCGTGCGCCCGTTCTTGGATGCGGCCTATCCGCCCTATGCGGGGGCTGTTCGGCCTGCGGACAGCACCATCGTCTGCCGTTGCGAGGAGGTCACCGCGGGCGACATCCGCAGCTATGCCAAGCTTGGCTGCCTCGGCCCGAACCAGGCCAAGGCCTTCGGCCGCGCAGGCATGGGGCCGTGCCAGGGCCGCTATTGCGGGCTGACCGTGACTGCGCTGCTGGCCGAGGCCAACGGTCAGACCCCGGATGAGACGGGTTACTACCGCATCCGCCCGCCGATAAAACCCGTGACACTGGGCGAACTGGCAGCGATGGACGACTCCTCCGCCACTGCCGCTGAATAGGAGAATAAGATGATCGAACGGATCGAAACCGGCCCCCGCATGAGCAAGATCGTGAAACACAACGGCGTGGCCTATTTGTGCGGCCAGGTCGGGGACGGCGCCGATGTGGCCGAACAGACCCGCGACTGCCTGTCCCGCGTCGAGGCGCTGCTGGGACAGGCAGGCTCCTCGCCGCAGCAGATCCTGCAGGCGATTGTCTGGCTGGCCGACATGAAGGATTTTGCCGAGATGAACGCGGTCTGGGATGCCTGGGTGCCGCAAGGCCACGCCCCGGCGCGGGCCTGCGGCGAGGCCAAGCTTGCGCGGCCGGATCTGAAGGTGGAAATCATCGTGACCGCGGCCTGCTGACACGGCGCCTCAGGACAGACACTGAGTCCGGCCCTTGCGTCTGACAGGGGCCGGGCACTTTACCGGCACCTCGCGCGTTGTATACCTGAAACAGCAACGAGGTCCGACATGCTCAAACACGCCCTGCACAGCACCGCCCTGCACGCCGAAAACCTGCTGGACCGGCTGTTGCCGCGCAGGCCGCGCAGCGGTGCTGACCTTGTGATCGACCCCTACATCGGGTACGCCACGCCGGAGCACCTGATCGTGCGCGGCCGTGTCCTGACCCGGCTGCGCCGCAGTTCCCCCCGCGACGGCCAGGGCGTGCTGCGCAATGTGCGGCAGATGATCTCGCTGTTCCTGACGGATGAAGCCGCTGGCATCACCGTCTGCCACGAGGATGCCACCGCGGTCAGCGATGAAGAGGGCTATTTCCAGCTGCCGCTGCCGCCGGGCCGGGCACCCGGCTGGCATGACATCCCGGTTGCCATTGCGGATGGCGGCGCGCAGACCGCCTGCCCGGTGCTGATCCCGCGTCCGGACGCCCGGTTTTTGGTGATCTCGGATATTGATGACACGGTCATGCAGACCTCCGCCTATTCGCTGGTGCGCAACCTGTGGACCACCTTCAGCGGCAATGCGCTGACGCGGCGCGTTTTTCCGGATTCAGCGGCCTTGCTGCGCCAGCTGTCGGAGGACGGCCGCAATCCTGTTTATTATGTCAGCTCGTCCCCCTGGAACATGCACGCCTTCCTGGCGCAGGTGTTCCGCCAGGCAGACCTGGTCCGCGGCCCAATGTTCCTGCGCGACTTGGGGCTGAGCGAGACACAGTTCATCTCTGCGGGCCACGGCAGCCACAAGGGGCAAAGCATCGACTTGCTGTTGAACGCGCACCCGGAGCTGCCTGCGGTGCTGATTGGCGACACCGGGCAAAAAGACGCCTCCATCTACGGGGCAGCGGTGCGCCGCCATCCGGGACGGATCGCCGCGGTGCTGCTGCGGGTGCCCGCAGACGGGCTCAGCGCGGAGGACGAACGCGATCTGGCAAAGCTGAGGGAGACCGGCGTCACCGTATTTGCCGCTCCTAGTTTTGAAGGCGCAGCGCACCAGCTGGACATGGAAACCGCCGCCTTGATGGCGGCGGAGCAAGGGCCTGGCGGGCTCTGAGCATTCTGGCGCGGCGCCGGAGGCGGTCCGCGCGGCTTTCAGGAGTTCAGGTCTTCAGCCCGCCGTTCCTCTTTTCCTTTGCCTCTTCCACCTCAGGCCGGATCTGCGCCCAGGTCAGCAGGGTGAACACCGCGGTGCCGCCGATCACATTGCCTGCCAGCACCGGCAGGAAAAAGCGGAACACAGCCGGGCCCAGGGACAGTTCGCCCTGCACCATCAGAAAAGCCATCTCGACCGAGCCTGCGATGATATGGGTGAAATCCCCAAGGGCAATCAGCCAGGTGATAATGATGATCAGCGGCAGCGCCGAGCCATTGGCCTGGGGCAGCATCCACACCAGCGCCGCAATCAGCACGCCCGCCGGGATGCCGCGCACCAGCCCCTCGGCCCACGGCATGCCGGTCGCGTGATGGCTCAGCTCCACCATCGCCTCAGCCATCGGGGCGGACATGACCGGTGTGAACGCCAAGAAGGCGGCAGCGATAAAGGCGCCCGCGACATTTGCCGCCAGCACGACCCCCCACAGCCGGCCCGTGCGCCCGAGGGATTTCCACGTCGGCGACAGCGTCACCGGCACGACAGTTGTGATGGTGTTTTCCGTGAACAGCTGCATCCGGCCCAGAATGACCAGCACAAACCCCAGGCTGTAGCCCAGGTTTTCCACGACAAACCGCCAGTCGCCCTCCGGCAGGCTGGAGCGCAGGATCGCCTCGCCCCAGACCGAGAAGGAGATCAGCAGCCCGGCTGCCAGGCCGGACCACCACAACGCCCGCACCGGGCGCCGCAGCTCCTCTTCGCCTTCCAGCCTGATAGTCTCGAAAATCAGCTTGGCGGACAGGCCTGTGGCCTCTTCCACTGCCTCGCGTTCCTTTTCCTCTTCCGCAAGCAGGTGCTTGTCAGTGGGGGTCATTATCGGTCTCCTGCTTTTTCGGAAAGCCCGCGAAGGGGGCCGGGGAGGGGCCCCGTATTGCCGCCCGGGCCGGAAAAGGCCCGCCGGGGCGCGCACCTTGCTGCCGGTTTAACTCCTGAAACAGCGAAAGGTTCCGGGCAAAGCCAAAGTTGCACGTCTTTTTTGCTGTCCCAAGGGCCTGAAACACTGTCCCGGCTGGCATCACGCCGCGATGTGCCGGGTGATGCGGGTGCCCTGCGGCCACAGCCCCGTGCGCCGCGCGGCCCAGACGGCCCCGGCGACAGCGCCCAGGTTGGCCGCAACCGCCGCCGCCAGGATCCCGCCATAGCCAAAGGTCCAGACGCCAAGCCAGGCCAGCGGTACATAGACCAGCGTGATCCGCCCCAGGCTCAGCCCCATCGAATGCAGCGCCTTGGAGCGCGCGTTCATTGCGGCGTTTGCGGTCACCAGGATGCCATAGCCGAACAGGCTCCAGCCGACGATCTGCAGATAGCGGCGCGTGTAGTCCGCCGCCTCCGCGTCCTCGGCAATGGCAGAGGCGATCCAGCCGCCGCCCAGGCTCAGCACCGCGCCCAGGGCCAGGCCGTACACCAGGCAGAACGCCCAGGCCTGCACCACCGCGGATTGCGCCCGGGTTTCCTTGCCCGCGCCCCAGTTCTGGCCGACCACCGGGCCGATCCCGGCAGACAGCGCCAGCAGCACCACAATCGCCAGCGACTGCACCCGCGTTGCAGCGCCGAAACCGGCGACCGCGGCATCGCCCAGCGTGGCTACCGCAGCGGTGACCAGCGCCATCCCCGCCGGGTTGATCGCATTGGAAAAGGCGGCCGGCGCGCCAACCTGGGTAATTTCGCGCAGGCTGCGCCACAGATCCCGCCAGATCTGGCCGCACAGCCGCAGATACCCTGCATGCACAGCAAAGGCGATGGCTCCGGCTGCCGCGGCCAGCCGACCGGCCAGCGTCGCCAGCGCCGCGCCGCCGGTCTCCATCGCGGGCACCGGCCCCCAGCCGAAGATAAACAGCGGATTGAGTGCGATGTTCACAGCCGCCGCCAGTATCATGAAAAGTGACGCATGAACCGCATTGCCATGCGCCCGGAACAGCGCGTTGACCAGCATCATCAGCACCAGGAACGGGAACGACAGCGCCCAAAGCGGGACATAGGCGGAAATCTCGGCCATCACCTCACCACGGGCGCCCATCAGGCCAAAGATCTGCCCGTGCAGTGCGAAAAAGGCCAGCGCCACCAGCACCGACAACAGCAGGCCGAGTCCAGCCGCATGCAGCGACATCCGCGCCACCGCGCTGTCCTCATCCTCGCGGCCCAGGGCCTGGGAGACGGCGGCGTTTGCGCCTGCTGACAGACCGATTGCCAGGGAGGCCAGCGCCGTTGTGACCGGATAGATGAACCCCACCGCCGCCAGCGGCGCGCCGCCCAGCTGGCCCAGGAAATACGCATCGGCCAATCCGATCGACAAAACGGCCAGAATTCCCAGCGACATCGGCGCCGAGACCCGCGCCAGCGCGCGCCAGACCGGCCCTTCGGTCAGATCAGACCGTGCCATACATGTACCTCCCGCTGCGGATGGGTGTTGCAGGCCCAACGCCGCAACCCGGCACGGCGTTCCCGGCAACCGGAAAAACAGGTCAACGCTTCAGCCGTCCCGCCCTGCGGATCGATTATTTTACCATAATACAGATTATAACCTGCAGCGACGGCCTGCACCCGCTGGCCTCGCGGATCAGCTGCTGACGGTGACGGCGGCGCAGCCCTTCAGCGCCGCTGCGTCGTCGAGGATGACAAACACCGGCGCCTCTATCCCGGTATCCAGCGCAAAGGGCTGGCGGAAAGCCTCCGCAAACTCCTGCCGCGCCGGGGAGGACAGCAGGCTGCGCGCCACCGCGCCGGCAAAATAAATCCCTTGTGCGGGCAGAAACGCCAGCACCAAATTGCGCGCCAGTAGCGACAGCAAGTCCGCATAAAGGCCTTGAAACGCCTGCGTGCCGGCGCCATCGTCCGCAAAATGCGCGCGCACGGCTGCATACCCGCGGCCGGAGAACAGATGCTCCACCGTGCGGAATTCTGCCGCTGCATCGCCGATCCGGCTGCGCAGAAGCTCCGCCACGTCCAGCGGCAGGCTGACATGGCCGTATTCCACGTTCAGGCACTGCACCTGCCCGCCCGCCTGCAGCACCGGTGACAGGTTGAAGCCGGTGCCGATGCCCGCCACCAGCCGCTGGCCGTCGCCGCCTGCATCATCCGCGGGCGCGATCACCGTATCCAGGCAGTCTGCCGCCAGATGCGGGCACGCCTGCCCCAGCGCTGCGAGGTCATTGAGCAGATGCACGCGCGCGCCATTCAGATGCCGCGACAGCGCCGCGGCGTCGAAATGCCAGTCCCGGTTGGTGAGCCGCGCGGTGGTGCCGGTGACCGGCCCGGCAATGGCAGTTGCCACCTCCGCCACGCCGCCGGGCGCGGCGTTTTGCAGGTACTGGTCCATCACTTCCGTAAAGCCGGCATAGGCCTCGTTGCGAAAGCTTTGCACCGTGTCCGCCAGCAGCGCGCCGCCCTCGGCCAGCCCCAGCCGCGTATTGGTGCCGCCCACGTCTGCGGCGAGCCGCAGCCGCGTCAATTCAGCCGCTCGCCGGTCGCGGGCGAGAAGTAGGAAACCTTGGAAAGATCAAAGGCCAGATCCAGCATCTGCCCCGGCTGCGCCCGGGTTTCTGCGTGCAGCCGCGCCGTGACCTGTTTGCCGCCCAGGTTTGAGACCACATAGGTATCGGCGCCGGCAGGCTCCACCATGTCGATCATGCAGGCGGCCTCCTGCACGCCTTCGCCAGCGCGGAAGCCCGCCTCGGCGATGTCCTCCGGGCGCACGCCCAGGATCACGTCCTGCGGCAGGCCGGTGGCGCGGCTGTCCTTCAGGACTATGGGGGCGCTGCCGCCGCAGTCCATCTCGATCCGCGTGCCGTCGCCGTTCGCCTGAGCGCGCGCCGGGATCAGGTTCATCGCTGGGCTGCCCATGAAGTCGGCCACAAACAGGTTGGCGGGCTTGTTGTAGATCTCAGCGGGCGAGCCGATCTGCTGCACCACGCCGCCCTTCATGACCACGATTTTCGTCGCCAGCGTCATCGCCTCGATCTGGTCGTGGGTGACATAGACCATGGTGGCGCCGAGGTTGTGGTGCAGCTTTTTGATCTCGGTCCGCATCTCGACCCGCAGCTTGGCGTCGAGGTTCGACAGCGGCTCGTCGAACAGGAACAGCTTGGGGTCGCGCACCAGCGCCCGGCCCATCGCCACCCGCTGGCGCTGGCCGCCAGAGAGCTGGCCGGGGCGGCGGTCCAAGAGCGACTCGATCTGCAGCTGCGCTGCGACCTCCTTCAGCTTGCGCGCCTGTGTGGCAGCATCGGCGCCGCGCACCTTCATGCCGAAGGTGATGTTCTTGGCAACCGTCATCGTCGGGTAGAGCGCATAGGACTGGAACACCATGGCGATGTCGCGGTCCTTGGGGCTGACATGGGTCATGTCGCGGCCGCCGATCTCGATCCGCCCGCCGGAGATCGGCTCCAGCCCCGCGATGCAGTTCAGCAGCGTGGACTTGCCGCAGCCCGAAGGGCCGACCAGCACCAGGAAGTCGCCCGGCTCAATGCTGACGTTGATGTCCTTCAGGATCTCGGTTGCGCCGTAGTTCTTGCGCAGGTTGGTGATGTCCAGAATGGGAGCCATGAGTTTACCCTTTCACAGATCCAGCGGTCAGGCCGCGGATGAAGTATTTGCCGGCGACGGCATAGACCAGCAGTGTTGGCAGCGCGGCGATGATCGCGGCGGCCATATCGACGTTGTATTCCTTCACGCCGGTGGTCGAGTTGACGATGTTGTTCAGTGCCACGGTCACCGGCTGGGTGCCCGCCTGGCTGAAGGAGACGCCGAACAGGAAGTCGTTCCAGATCTGGGTGAACTGCCAGATGACGGTGACAACGATGATCGGCAGCGACAGCGGCAGGAAGATCGACCAGAAGATGCGGAAGAACCCCGCGCCGTCCACCTTGGCCGCCTTCACCAGATCCTGCGGGATGGTGACATAGAAGTTGCGGAAGAACAGCGTGGTGAAGCCGATGCCATAGATCACATGCACAAAGATCAGCCCCGGAATGCTGCCCGCCAGCCCCATCAGCCCCAGCATCCGCGCCATCGGCAGCAGCACCACCTGGAACGGTATGAAGCAGCCGAACAGCATCAGCGAGAAGATCAGGTTGGCGCCGCGGAACCGCCATTGCGCGATGACATAGCCATTGGCCGCGCCCAGCATGGTGGAGATTGCCACCGCCGGCACCGCGATCACCACGGAGTTCCAGAAGAACGGGCGCAGGCCCTCGCATTGGATGCCGGTGCAGGCCTCCGACCAGGCGGTGCGCCAGGCGTCGAATGTGACCTCGCGCGGGAAGGCGATCAGGCTGCCGGTGCGGATTTCCTCCAGGCTTTTCAGCGAGGTGGTGATCATCACAAAGAGCGGCATCAGGTAGAACAGGGCAAACAGGCCCAGCAGGGAGAACAGGAGCCAGCGCAAGCCGATGCGGCTCCAGTTGCGGGTCGCGGGGCGGGCGGGGTCCAGGGTCAGATCAGTCATGTTTGGCCCTCAGCTCGGAGTAGAGGTAGGGAACGATGATCGCAAAGACGACACCCATCATCACCATGGCAGAGCTGGCCGCCTGGCCGATGTCGCCGCGGGAAAACGCCATCGTGTACATGTAGGTGGCGGGCAGATCGGTGGCATAGCCGGGGCCGCCGCCAGTGAGGGCAATCACCAGGTCGAAGCTCTTGATCGCCAGATGCGCCAGCACGATAAAGGCAGACAGGAAGATCGGCGCCATCGAGGGGATAATGATCGCGGTATAGATCCGCCAGGCGGGGATACCATCGACCTGCGCGGCCTTGATGATCTCGCCATCGACACCGCGCAAACCAGCCAGGAACAGCGCCATCACAAAACCGGACGCCTGCCAGACACCGGCGATCACCACCGCATAGATCGCCTTATCCGGGTTGATTACCCAGTCGAAGGTGAAGCTTTCAAACCCCCAGCCGCGGACCATGGCCTCAATGCCCAGTCCGGGGTTCATGATCCACTTCCACGCGGTGCCGGTAACGATCAGCGACAGCGCCATCGGATACAGGTAAATGGTGCGCAGCACGCCCTCGGTGCGGATCTTCTGGTCCAGCAGGATCGCCAGCATCAGGCCGAGGACCATCGAGATCACGATAAACAGGGTGCCGAACACGAACAGGTTCGACATCGCCGTGTCCCAGCGCGGCGCGTTGAACAGGCGCTCATACTGGATGAAGCCTTCGATCTCGTATTTCGGCAGCAGGCGGGAGCGGGTCAGCGACACCCAAGCAGTCCAGATGATGAATCCGTAGACGAACACCAGCACCGCGGCGAAGGACGGTGCCAGCACCATCTTCGGAATATGACGTTCAAGCCATCCAGTCATTGTAACGGGCCTTGAATAGGTGGCCCCGCATCCCGGAGGACGCGAGGCCCGGGGGAGGTTCACATGGAGTTGGCGACGGCGTCGGCCAGCATCTGCACAGCCTCATCCGAGGACATGTCAGAGTTGAAATGCGCCGTCACCACATCGGTAATGGCGCCCGACTGCGCGCCGCGCAGGGCCATGCCGTGGGCATAGCTGGGCAACAGCGAGCCGCCCTCGGCGCTTTCGCCCATGTCCTTGGCCGACAGATGCGCGCAGGTGTCAAACGCATCCAGTTTCACATCCACCCGCGCCGGGATGGAGCCCTTGTTGAGGTTGAACACCTCCTGGAACTTCGGCCCGACGATCAGCTTGGCCAGCAGATCCTGCCCGGCCTGCTTGTCCTCGCCGTCCACCTCGAACATGGCGAAGCTGTCGACGTTATAGAGGAACCCGTCGCCCGGCACCGAGGCACACAGGAAGTCCTTGCCCGGCTCCTTGCCCGCGGCCAGAAACTCGCCCTTGGCCCAGTCGCCCATGATCTGGAACGCGGCCTCGCCGTTCATCACCATGGCGGTGGCCAGATTCCAGTCGCGGCCCGGGAAGTTGGCATCCACATAGCCGCGCATCTTGCGCATCTGGTCAAAGACCGCGATCATCTTGTCCGACTTCAGCGTCTCCATATCCAATTCGACAAACGCCTTACGGAAATCTTCCGGCCCCAGAATGCCCAGGGCCACCGCCTCGAACACGGTGGCGTCCTGCCAGGCCTGGCCGCCATGCGCCAGCGGGGTGACACCCGCCGCCAGCAGCTTGTCGGCAGCAGCGTTGAACTCCTCCCACGTCTGGGGCATGTCGATACCGCTGGCCTCCAAGAGCGCGGCATTGGCCCAGATCCAGTCGACCCGGTGCACGTTCACGGGTGCGGCGCACCACTTGCCCTCGCATTTCATATGGTCGGCAATCGACTCCGGCAGCACATCCGCCCAGCCCTCCGCCTCCGCGACAGAGGAGATATCGGCCAGCACGCCCTCCTCATACCATTCCTGAATGGCGGGGCCTTTCAGCTGCACCGCGGTCGGCGCGTTTCCGGACAGCACGCGGGCGCGCAGCGCGGTCATCGCGGCATCGCCGCCGCCGCCCGCCACCGGCATATCGGTCCAGGTGCCGCCGTTGTCGGCAAATTCCTGTTGCAGCACGGCGGCCGATTTGGCCTCGCCGCCGGATGTCCACCAATGCAGAACTTCGGCCTGGGGTTCGGCCAATGCCGGGGCCGCACAGGCCAGCGCCACGGCCGGTACGGCCGCAAAAGCGGTGAATTTCATCGCTTAGTCCTCCCTTATATGACGGCCGCTCCCCGCAGCCTTCCCCATCAGCTTGCCTAATCGCCGGGCCGGTTATCAATCGCGCATCGCCGCCCGGCGCCCGCCGCCAAGCAGATTTCCGGCCAAGCTGTTACCTGTTGTTACGCAGCAATTGATTTTGTTGCATGGTGTTACAAACACAGGGCCGTCAAGGCCGTCTTGGGGAGGACACGGACGAATGGCGATTCCGCGGCTGCTGGTGGTGGATGACGATACTGAGACGCGCATGATGCTGACCCAGTATCTGCGCCAGAACGGCTTTATCGCCCTGCCCTGCGCCAGCGAGGCGGAGATCCGCGCCCAGATCGGCGCGGGGCGGATCGACCTGATCCTGCTGGATGTGATGCTGGGCGACGAGAACGGGGTGGAGATCTGCACCCGGCTGCGCAGCGAACAGGATGTCCCGATCATTCTGGTGTCAGCGCTGTCGGCTGACCACCAGCGGATGGCGGGTTATGAATCCGGCGCCGATGACTATATCGCCAAACCGTTCAATCCCGACCTGCTGCTGGCCCGCGTCCGTGCAGTGCTGCAGCGGGCGCACCGGTCCTCCTCGCTGATCTACCGGCGCAGCGTGGCGACCTTCCGCTTTGCCGGCTGGACCTATGACGCCAAGCGGGATGAGGTGATCTCGCCCGCCGGGGTTCAGGTGGCGCTGTCGCGGCGCGAGACAGGGCTGCTCAAGGTGTTCCTGGCCAATCCGCATATCCCGCTCACGCGCGAGGAGATCGCCGCGGCCCTGGACGTGACCGGCGAGGGCGGAACGGAGGAGGGTTCGGGCCGCGCCATCGACGTGCTGGTGGGCCGCCTGCGCTCCAAGATCGAAGCCACCCCCAAGGATCCGCGGCTGCTGCGCACCGAGCGCGGCACCGGGTATGTCCTGGCGGTGGATGTTGAGACCGGCGGGGACTGACGCGGGTGGCACTGCGTCTCAGAACCCTTGGCCTGATCCTGCTGCCGCTGGCCTTTGCCGCCGGGCTGGGGGCCGCCTGGGCCTGGTTCCACTCCGGTGCCAGCTGGCAGACGCATCTGACCCGCAGCACCATTGCAGGCATCACCCTGGACGGCACCCTGCGCCGCGGCACCGCGCCGCCCGCCGGGGTGGCGGTCGCGCCGGTGGCTGCGGCGCAGGCGGCGTTTCTGACCTCAGGCGATTACCTGCGGCTGGAAGGCATCCCAAAACCCGCCTTTTTCACCAATGTCTCGATACTGGACAGCGGCCCCGATCCCCTGTCGGGGGAAGTTCTGGCGCTGGTCATCGCCTCCCCCGACCTGCGCTACCCGGTGGCAGAGCTGGCACCGGCGGGCGGGGCTTCTGCGGCTGAGAAGCTGGGCGCCGTCACCCGGCTGCTGGCAACCTATTGCAGCGAGCCGGTGATCTTTGCCCGCGCAGGTTACGGCCCGTGGCAGCGGGTGGAGGGCACGGCGGTCTGGGGCTGCACCGCCGCCCCCCGCGACCTGCGTCTGCCCGCGGTGCTGCTGTCACTGCTGGCCTTGGCGGTGCTGGCAACGCTGGTCATGGACACCTCGGCCCATTTCGGCCGCTTTGCCCGCGCCCTCCACGGCCGCCGCCGCCTCGGCGGGCCGGATGCCTATGCCGTGCAAGGCCCCGCCGAGCTGCAGGAGATCGTGACAGCCGTGAACAGCTACCTGGAGACCGAGCGCAGCCAGCTCGCCAGCCGGGCTGCGGTGCTGTCCGGCGTCAGCCACGACCTCGGCACCCCCGCCACCCGCCTGCGGCTGCGCGCGGCGCTGATCCAGGACGCGGAGCTGCGGCAGAAGTTCGAAACCGACCTCGACGCCATGACCGGAATGATCGAAAGCGTGCTGACCTACACGCGGGCAGAGATGAGCGCCGAAACCCCGCGCCGCCTCTCCCTCACCTCGCTGGTGGAGGCGGTTGCCGCCGACTACCAGGACCTCGGCAAACCGGTGGAACTGCTGCGCCCCACGCCGCAGCTGGCGGCAGGCGGCCGGTCTGTGTTTACCTCTGCGCCCGGCCACAGTGCGATTCCGCAGGATCAGCCGATGCTGGCGGTGGCGCGCCCGCTGTCGCTGCAGCGGGCGGTGTCGAACCTGATCGACAACGCGCTGAAATACGGCCGCCGCGCCTCTGTCGGCCTCAGCGCCACCGCTGAGCACGCGATAATCGCCATCGAAGACGAAGGCTCCGGCATGTCCGCTGCGGAAATCTCCGCCGTGATTGCCCCGTTCCGGCGCGGGGACAATACCAGGGCCATCGACGGCTTCGGACTGGGGCTGACGATCGTCGCCACGGTGGCAGAACAGCACGGCGGCCGGCTCTACTTCGAGGACGGCCGCCGCGGCCTGCGCGCCTGCCTCGAGATCTGCCGCAACTGACCGCCCGCTGCCGCCGTGCCGGACTGCATTGATCCGGATCATGGCAGCAGCCGCAGGGGCTGGTTTAATAGCTGAAGCGGCACACGTGGCGTCTGCCGCGCAGACCGGGGAGGAGGCCCGCCATGCAGCGCAGAACGTTGCTCTTCGCAATCAGCGGCAGCACCAGCGATACCGCCATCACAGCCGCCGCCGAGGCCGCCCGCGAACAGCAGGCGCATCTGGCCTGCCTGCTGCTCAAGACCCTGCCCGGAATGCCCTATTTCGCCTATGGCGCCTCTGCCTATGGCGCGATGGCGGTGCCGGATGAATGGCTGGAAACCCTGCAAAGCTGCCGGACCGCCCAAACCGCCCGCGCGGCAGAGGTGGAGGCACTGCTGTCCCGCTGCAACGCCGCGGGCGACGTGCAATATGCCACCGCCAGCGACGCGGACATCCGGCTGCTGGCCGCCCGCCGGGCACTGACCTGCGACATTGCCGAGGCGGCCGGCGGCCTGCGCGAGGATCCGGAGGTGTTCCGCGATGCGGTGCACGGCATCCTGTTCGGCGCGCCCGTGCCGCTGATGGTGAACGGCAGCCCCTTGGCGCCCCGCAAACGGGTGTTCCTGGCCTGGAACAGCAGCCTGTCCGCGGCCCGCGCGGCCCATGCCGCCCTGCCCTATTTCAAGGCGGCGCAGGAAGTGGTGATCGGCTGCTTCGACCCGGACATGAGCGACGCGCGCGACGGCGAGGACCCCGGCGCGGACATGGCCGCCTGGCTCAGCCACCACGGCTGCACCGTCACCCTGTCGCAGTTTCCCTGCGGCGGCCATGACACCGGCACTGCCATCCAGGACCGCGCCCGCGAGGCCGGGGCGGAGCTGGTGGTGATGGGCGCCTATGGCCACTCCCGCCTGCGCGAAGCGGTGTTCGGCGGCACCACCCGCAGCCTGCTGGAGCAGACCGCGCTGCCGGTCCTGTTTGCCCATTGACCCGCACCCGCCGCCCAGCCGCAAGGGAGCAGCCGATGACAGACCCCGTCCCGTTCAATGCCTACAAACCCGCTGAAATCGCCGCGCTGGTGGAAACCGCGGGAGTCGCCAAGGCGCGGCTGCCGCTGCCGCAGATGTTTGTGCTGGCGATGCTGGCGGGCGCCTTCATCGGCTTCGGCGCGGCCGCCTATACCACCGCGATGACCGGCGCGGACACAGCCTCGGGCCCGGTGCGGGTGCTGGGCGGCGCGGTGTTCTCGCTGGGTCTTATTCTGGTGGTGGTGGGCGGGGCCGAGCTGTTCACCGGCAACGTGCTGATGGTGATCGCCGCGGTGGACCGCAAGATCCGCCTCAGGCGGCTGTGGCGCAGCTGGGCCATCGTCTATGCCGGCAACCTTGCAGGCGCCGCCGGGCTGGCTGCCGCCTTTGCCTTCACCGGCCTGCTGGAGGGCCCGGCGGGCGCCACCGCCGCCCGCATCGCCGAGGCCAAGGCCGCCCTCTCCCCGGTGGAGGCCTTGATGCGCGGCGCCCTGTGCAACGGGCTGGTGTGCCTGGCGGTCTGGCTTTCCTTCGCGGCCCGCACAGCGGCGGGCAAGATCCTGGCGGTGCTCTGGCCGATCACCGCCTTTGTGCTCCTGGGGCTGGAGCATTCGGTGGCCAATATGTACTTCTTTCCGCAGGGCTGGGCTGCCGGTGCCGCAGTTTCCGTCAATGCCGCTGCCGCCAATCTGTTCTGGGTCACGCTGGGCAATATCGCGGGCGGCGCCGGCGGGGTCGCCTTTGCCTATTGGTTCGCCTATCTGGGTCGCACCGCCCCGGCGGCCGGCAAAGCGCAGCGCAAACGGTGACGCCCGCTCAGCGGGCCGCGGCCCCGTCGCTTGCGGCCTCCGCCAGATAGGCCAAACGCCGTTCCGACCGCTTGTCCTCGACCATGCCGCAGACCGTCCAGCGGACCGGCCTGATGCCGCAGAACTTCAGGATGTTGCGTTCGAAACTGCGCAGCGAATGGGCAAAGTAGAACCAGCGGTAGAAAAATGCAGGCATCCCCATGGTCACGATGATCCGCGCGCTCTTCCCCTTCAGCTTGGGGTGCCAGCTCTTTTCGCCGACAGTAAAGGCGAACTGCTCGCGGAGCACCTGTTCCAGCCAGGCCTTCAGCAGCGCGGGCATGGTGCCCAGCCACAGCGGATAGACAAACACCAGATGATCCGCCGCCGCCACCGCCTGCTGGGCGCAGGCAACATACTCCGGCAGCTCTTCCGCTTGCCATTCCGCGCGGCTGCGCAGGCAAGTGACGCCGCTGGCGGCCACCTCGATGACCTCCACCTCATGGCCCGCGTCCCTGGCGCCCTTGGCATAGCTTTGCGCCAGCGCGTGGCAGAAATGCGCCTGGCTGTTGTCCGGATGGCCCTGGATGATCAGTATCCGCGTCATGCGCTCTCCCCCTTGCCGCCCATCCGCCGCACCTCCTGCAGCAGGGCTATGTATCCGGTCAGGTCCGTCAGGGTGATCACCCCCAGCAGGCGGCCCTTGTCCGTGACCAGGAACTTGCGCCGCCCGGTCTCCGAGATCTTCCGCATCAGCGCATCGGCCTGCATGTCCGGCGCGACCGAATTGCTGCCGTCCGGCGGCTGATAGACGTCATCCACCGGGGTCTGCGCCCACCGCTCCTGCGGCACCCGCGCCAGATCCTGCGTATCGGTGCAGCCCAGCAGAACGCCCTGCTGCACCACCGGCACAAAGCTCTTGCGCTCGGGCAGCAGCACCTGGTGCGCCAGCGCCTGCAGGCTGATGTCCGGGCTGACGGTCACCGGATCGCGGGTCATCAGGTCGGCCGCCGTCTTGCCCTTGAAAGCGGCGGTTTGCAGCTGATGGGCATAGGTGCCCTTGGCCGCCGACAGGACAAACACACCGATCAGCACCTGCCACAGCGCCGCCACCGGATTGCCGGAAAACAGGCCCAGCAGCCCATAGAGTATAAGCGCATAGGCAAAATAGCTGCTGATGCGGGTGGCGGTCCGGGTGGCCGCCAGCAGGTCACGGTTGCGGCTCCACAGCCAGGCCCGCAGGATGCGGCCGCCATCCAGCGGAAAGGCCGGCACCAGGTTGAACACCGCCAGCACCAGGTTGATCAGCGCCAGATAGCCCAGCACCGGGTTCAGCGCCCCGCCCGGCGCCAGCGTCCAGCCGATCTGCGCCAGCAGCCAGAAGCCAAAGGCCAGCGCAAAGCTCATCAGCGGCCCGGCGATGGCAATCCAGAATTCGCTCACGGCAGTCTTGGGTTCCGAGCCCAGCTCCGCCACGCCGCCGAAGATGAACAGGGTGATACCCTTGATCTCCACCCCGAAACGCCGCGCCACCACGGAATGCGACATCTCGTGCAGGATCAGCGAGGCAAAGAACCCCAGCATCGCCAGAACCGCAAGCGCCAGGTAAACCGCCTGCCCTGCCCCCGGATAGGACATCGGAAAGTACTGGGAGGCCAGGCTCCAGGTGATCAGCGCCGCGATCAGCAGCCAGCTGGGGTCAACCTTTATGTCAAACCCCTGCAGCCGCGCGATCCTGACTGCGTTTGAGAACATGAAACTCCCCCCTCCTGCCGCAATATATAGCGCCGCCGCGCCGATGCCCGTTTGATCCGGCTCAACCCCGGAACAGGCTGCCCGCCCCATAGGCCAGCGCCGCCGCGCAGGAGCCGATCAGCAATGTTTCCAGCCCCGAAACCCACCAGGGCGACAGCGACCAGATGCTTTTGCTGGCGCCGATGGCAAAGAACACCAGCCCGGTCGCCACCGAGGCCATCAGGAACGGATCCGGCAGCCCCAGGATAAACGGCAGCAGCGGCACGATGCCGGCCAGCATGAAGGCAAGGAACGTGGTCAGCGCCGCCGCCACCGGATTGGGCTCCGCAGGCCCCAGCCCGTATTCGCTGGCCAGCATCAGCGAAATCCACTTCTCGGGCTTGGCCGCCACCGCCTTCACCGCGCCCTCCAGCACCTCGCCGCTCAGGCCCAGCTGCTCAAGGATCTGGCGCAGCTCCTCGCGCTCGCCCTCGGGAAACTGGCGGATATGGCGCTGCTCCACCCGGTACAGCCGCCGCCGGTCATCCAGATCCGCCTTGGTGCCGAGGTAATTGGCGGCGGCCATGGAAAACCCGTCGGCCAGCACATTGGCAATTCCCAGCGCGATGATCACGGACGAGGAAAACCCCGCCCCCTCGACCCCCGCCGCAATGGCAAAGGTCGTCACCGCGCCGTCAATGCCGCCATAGACCGCATCCCGCAGCCGCCCCTCCTCCCTGCTGCCTTGCAGGCGGCGGGCGATCTCTTCCCTGCTGTGCCCGTGTTCCGCTTTCATGGCCCCATGATCCGCCAAGCGACCCCCCGCCGCCTTGAGCGAGGTCAAGCCACACGCCTCAGCGCTTCGCCCTCAGCGCTCGGTGATCAGCACCCCGTCCGCGACCGCCTCGCCGGGATGCAGGATCACCCGCTCGCCCGGCTCCAGCCCCTCCAGAACCTGCGCCACCTGGCCGTTGCGCCGCCCCAGCGTCAGCGGGCGCACCCCGGCCCGCCCGTCGGCTGCCACAAAGGCCGCCCAGCCGCCGCCGTCGCGGAACAGCGCGCTGACCGGGATGCGCAGCACGTCCTCCGCCTCCCATTCGATGATGCGGGCAAAGACCGAGAACCCCTCGCCCAGGCTGGTGCGCTGCTCCTTTGGCGTCACCAGGTCAAAGAACACATCCACCCGCTGCTCCTCGATCCCCAGCGCCGAGACCTTGGTGCGCGCCACCGGCTCGATCCGGTTCAGCACCGCCTCCAGCGGCGTTGCGCCGCCCCAGCGCTCGATGCTGGCACGGGCGCCCGGCGCCAGCCGCACCGCGTCCGAGGACAAGAGATCGGCCACCAGCTCCAGATCCTGCGGATCGCCGATGGTGACCAGCAGGTCCCCGGGCAGCACCGGACGCTCGCTGATGGTGACCACCGACAGCACCACCCCGTCCGCGGGCGCATGGATGCGGATGCAGCAGCTGTCCGGCACCTCCGTGCCCGCTTCGGGCAGGATCAGCGCCGCCTCCGCCCGTGCCAGGGTGCTTTGCGACATGTCCACCCGGGCGCTGGCCGCCTCTTCCCCGGCGATGGCCACCGCCAGCCGCTGGGTGGCGTCCTCCAGCCGCGTCAGCGAGGCGACATTGCGCTCCGCCAGCGCCTTCACCCGGTCATACTGGCTTTGAGCCAGGATGCGGTCCTCGACGGCCTTCTGCAGATCGGCGCGCGCCACATGCAGCGCCGCCTGCGCCTCCTGCAAGGTCGCCTGCGCTTGCGCCCGGGTGCGCGCATCCAGCAGATGCGGCCGGGCAGGCTCGACAATGGCGACAAGGGTTTCGCCCGCTGTCACCCGGTCCCCCGCCCGCACCGGCGCGCGGCGCGCAGTGCCCGCAATCGGCGCCGCCACCTCGAACAGGTCGCGGACCCGCGTCTCCCCATCGGCATCAATGGTGATCTCCATCCGGCCGCGCGTCACCTCATGCAGGTCCACCGCGGCCGGCTCCTCCCGCAGCGCCACAAACAGCAGCGCCGCCAGCACACCGCCGCCGGTCAGATACAAGAGCAAGTTGCGCAGGTTCGGAATCATCTCTCACTCCCTGGTCTTCATCACCGCCACAAGGTCCATCCGGTCCAGCCGCCGCCGCACGATCAGCACCGAGCACAGCGCCGCCGCCAGCACGATCAGGCTGGCACTGGCAAAGGCCGCAGGCTCCAGCACCAGCGGTATGGTGTAAACGTCGCTGGAAAAGTTCTCCACCGCCAGCCGCGCGATCGCCGCACCGATCAGCCAGCCCGGCGGCTGCGCCAAGAGCGCCAGCAGCATCATCTCCCCGGCCAGGATGAAAGAGACCTCGCGGCGCGAAAATCCCAGGATGCGCAGGCTGGCCAGCTCGCGGGCGCGCTCCGACAGCTGGATGCGGGCGCCGTTGTAGGCAACCCCGATGGTGATCAGCACCGCGATGGTGATGTAGACCGTGTTCATCACGATCACCTGCTGCGCGATGACCTCCCGGAACGACCGGCGCATGTCGGTCATCACCGGCACCCCGGCCACTGCCGGCAGCGCCTTGAGCCGGGTGAACAGCGCGTCCTGGCGGCTGGTGTCGATGGCAATGCTGGCGGCGGAATACTGCGGCGCCTGCCGGAACAGCGCATTCAGACTGGCATGATCCATATAGGCGCCCAGCCCGAAATACTGCTTGACCGTGCCGGTCACCGGCAACTGCCGGGTTTCGCGCCGCCCGCTGGTGAACTGCACCTCCACCAGCGTTCCCGGCATCGCGCCCAGCTGCTCCGCCAGCCGCTCGCTCAGCAGGATGCCGCCGGGGCCTGCATTGGCGACGCTGCCGCCGCTGGCCACCACCCGGCTCAGATCCGGGTCCGGCACCCGCGCCTCGATGGTGACCCGCTTCATCCGTGCCCCGTGCCGCAGAATGGCCGCCGCATACTGCTGCCCTTCCGCCTGCAGGACACCGGGCAACGCCCGGATCTCCTCCAGCACGCTTTCCGGCTGATCCTCGGTGAACATCACCACCGCATCCTGCCGGTTGCTCTGGTAAAACGCGGTGTCCATGATCTCGTCCAGGGCATCCGCAAAGAACGACGACGCCACCACCGAGGCCACCGCCAGCGCCAGCCCCAGCCCGGTCATCGCGCTGCGCAAGGGCCAGCGCAGCAGGCTGCGCAGGATCATGATGGCAGGCTGCGACAGCCGCAGGC